>JBIKKU010000180.1:0-6491 GCA_044360245.1 Flavobacteriales bacterium
TCAGAAAATTGAAGAAGGAAAAACAACAAATAGACCTATCATATAAGCTACATTATTGAACGAACGCTAGAGGCAGCCTTTCGTCAATTCGTCAAAAGCACTTTTTATGGATATGCGATTTCCAAACATCAAACCAATCATTTGCATTGTTTGGCCCGGAATTAAGTTTTGTGTGTTGCTATCAGCAATAACAGCATTCTCAATGAACACCAAACATGGAGAAGATCCGTATTTACTCCCAAATCAGACAACCGATACCTTGCATTTTGCCGTTTCTTCAGGAATCCCGAACGAAAATGAAGGAAAAAGATTGGAAGAGTCCTTGGAAACACTTCCTAAAGAAATCGTATTTGATGCCATAGTCATCCTTCAAGAAAACGAATGCCTTATTGTAACGCGCCGAAGAAAATTCCCGGTTCCAATAGCAAAAGCTGCTGCTTACAAAGCAGGATTCGAGTTAGCATACATCAATAATCCTCTTTGCAGACATTAATCAAATTCAAGCTTGCCTTATGAAAAAATGGATACTATTTCTGTTCTTGATTTTTGTCGGAGAAGTCCTCTTTGCACAAGGAGGAAGTGATTGCGCAACAGCAAGTGCAAATCCCTTAGTACTCGGACAAACCTATACCGGACAAACAACCTGTGGATTTACTGCTTATCCAAATGCCTTTTCGTGCGTGGATTCAGCATGGTATTCAACCACATATATGGGTGGGGGAATATTGTATAAAATTTGCACTCCTTCATCAGGAATTTTGGACCTGGATTTTTCTAACGTTTCTTTTAACGGAACAATTGATTACCATGAAATCTACGTTCAAATTTTAACCGATTGCCCATCAAATAATGGGGCATGTATAGGTGGAAGTTATGATCCTTGGATGGGATATAGCAGTTGGTATATGGATCTTACTACAGGTCCGTTGAATTATTCCACGAGTGTACCCATTCCTGCAGCAGGATGTTATTACATTCTAATAAACGACGTTGAATGGGGAGGAAACGGAATCCCTTGCGCCAATTTTGACATTAGCTCCTCTTTTTCCCCTTACAACACTTTAGGTGCAAACGATTGTGCAGGAGCATCGGTAAATCCGCTAAACACAGGCACTTCCTATGATGCGGTAACAACCTGTGGATTTACTGCAATGCCCTCTGCAAATTTTTGTGCCGATTCTGCCGGAATTAATTATCCGCTTACCCCGGGATCCATATACAATTTTTGCGCTCCGGGAGATGGCTACATGCAAGTAAATCTAACAGATGTAATTCCTATTCATCCAAATGGTTTCAACGGTTGGAGTTCGAGTTATTTGTACTTCCAGGTTTTTGATGGTTGTCCGGCCTCCGGAAATTGTATTTACTCGAACGCAAATCCAAGTTCAGGAAACAATGGATATTCTTCTTGGGCAATGACAGCGATGGACAGTTCCTCATTTGCAATACCTGTTCAAACCGGCCACTGCTATTACATCCAAATCAATGGTTTCAACATGCAGGATCCAAATCTTTGCTTTGTCTTTGATTTGTCTTTGGAA
The DNA here is from genome assembly GCA_044360245.1 of Flavobacteriales bacterium. Lineage (GTDB taxonomy): Bacteria > Bacteroidota > Bacteroidia > Flavobacteriales_D > UBA2798 > UBA2798. The sequence goes on from JBIKKU010000180.1 coordinate 1,542, forward strand.
TTTATTCAATTCAACGTTCAACCACCTTGTTCGAATTTAGGATTTGAGGCAGACTTAGCATTCTGGGTAGGAACTGTTGGTAAAACCGTATCAGGAGTTATTGGAGATCCTTCACCGGAATACATCATGCAATCGTTTGGAACTGCAAATCCGCAATTCACCATAATGACCGGAGGGAATGATCCCATTGGCGGATTTCCACGTGTTTTTAACGGAGCTAAATCACTCCGCATTGGCGACTCTACCGTTACAGGAGCAAAAGGGGCAAGTCTTGAACAAACATTTTTTGTCACTACAGACAATGCAAATCATACTTACAATTATGCTTTGGTTTTAAATTCCGGTGGACATCAGCCTCATCAACAACCCTTTTTTATGGTTGATGTATTTGATGAATTCGGGAATGAAATTACCTGTGGAGAGTATTTAATTACCGCCCCTCTTGTTGCAGGAAATGGATGGATTCAATCCGGAACAAGATTTTACAAACCATGGTCTTCGGTAAACGTAAATCTTTCATCCTATGTCGGACAAAATGTAAAAATCAGGTTCACGATAGGAGATTGTCCGTTAAGCGGACATTACGGCTACGGATACATTGATGGAGCATGCAGTCCATTTGAAATAACAGGAGATGACACCATTTGTATCGGACAAACCACAACACTTTCAGCACCCATTGGAGCATCAAGCTATTTATGGAATCCGGGAGGACAAACCACTTCTAGTATCACCGTATCACCCAATACAACAACAATCTATACATGCGATGTGGTTACTCAAGGAAACACTCCATGCTTAGCCACCATGAGAGATACTGTTGTTGTATTCGATCCACAAATTTCGCTTTCCACTGCACAAAATGTTTCTTGCTTTTCCGGAAGCAATGGGATAATAAGTATTGATGTGGGTGGTGGATTTTCGGCTTACACCTATAATTGGAGTCCGGCACCAGGAATTGGACAAGGCACGGATTCCATCAGTTCATTAACCGCACAAACCTACAACTTGGATGTTGCGGATGCTTTAGGTTGTTCAACTTCATTTTCGTTTACCATAACAGAACCCGATGCACTTGTTGTCAATACATCATTATTAAATCATGTCACTTGCAATGGTGCAGCCAATGGATCGGTAAATATTTCCGTGAACGGAGGTACAGCTCCTTACACCTATTTATGGAATCCTGCACCAGCTGCGGGACAGGGAACACCTTCTTTATCCTCACTTTCACCGGGAAATTATACAGTAACCGTAACTGATGCAAACAATTGTTCATCGACACATTCCGTTTCGATAACAGAACCTAACGCACTTTCCGTTTCTGTAAATAATTTCGCCAATATTTCTTGCTTCAACGCAAACGATGGAGTCATTAACACAACGGCCGACGGTGGAACAGCTCCTTACACCTATAGCTGGAATCCCTTACCCGGAGCGGGCCAGGGAACTCCATCCATCAGCAGTTTGTCTGCAGGAAATTATACCATAACCGTAACGGATGCAAATAATTGCACTGCAAACATTTCCCAAAACATAACACAACCCAGTGCATTAATCATCAATAATGGACCAACTACAAATGTTTCCTGCTTTGGCGGCAACAATGGAAGCGGAAGTGTTATCGTTAGTGGAGGAATTCCGGGATACGTATACAATTGGAGTCCATCACCGGGAAGTGGACAAGGAACATCCTCTATTCAAACACTCACCGCCGGAACATATGCTGTAAATGTAAACGACGCAAACGGATGCAGCATCAGTTCAATCATCAACATCACAGAACCAACTGCATTTACTGCAAGTACCTCTATACCTGTTAACGTTTCGTGCTATGGTGGAAACAATGGAAGCGTATCAGCAATTCCAAATGGAGGCATCGGTCCGTACACATACAATTGGTCTCCTGCACCCGGCGCCGGTCAAGGCACACCAAATGCAACATCACTATTTGCAGGAAATTACAATGTGGTAATAACCGATGCGCATGGTTGTACAACAACAGCCTCTGCAAACATTACCGAACCTGTTCCATTTTTATTGATCCCCGGAAACATCAATGATGCGACATGCAATGGCGGTGCTGATGGTGATGCACAATTTAGTGTTACAGGAGGAACTGCACCATACAGCTACAATTGGAACCCTGCCCCCGGATCCGGACAAGGAACTACTTTTGGAAGTGGTTTGTCGGCACAAGTATACACTGTAACCATTAGCGATAACCAAGGTTGCACCACGTCAGGAAACATAACAATCAACGAACCTGCTGCTCTGTCAACCATATCCCAAATTGATTCGGTTTCATGTTTTGGATTTAGTGATGGTTCCATTTCGGTTTTCGCTAGCGGAGGCACCGCTCCATACAATTACAATTGGGCAACGCCCGGAATTTCAGGTCAGGGTACATCCATCGTTTCTTCGCTGCAAGCAGGAAATTATCAAATGACTTTAAGCGATGTCAATGGATGCACTGCAGTGATGAATTACCTCGTGTTTGAACCAAACCAACTCAGCGTGAGCATTAGTGGAAATGACTCGATTTGCATCGGTCAATCTGTGACGCTAACAGCAAGTCCAACAGGAGGAACACCAGGTTTTCAATATGTATGGAACAACGGACAAACACAACAAAACTCAATACAAAATCCAATGGCTGACCTTCAAACACAGGTGACGGTAACTGACCAAAATTCTTGTACAGCTGTGGCCTACTTCGGTGTTGTTGTAGTTCCCATGCCTGAAGCACTGTATACAATTTCAGACACGTCGGCTTGTGGTTCATTGTGCGTGGACTTTACCAATATGTCGTTAAACGCTACTTCCATAAGTTGGAATTTTGGAGATGGAGTTTCAACCACACAAACAAATCCAACACATTGTTATGTGAATTCGGGAGATTTCACTCCGACATTAATTGCAACAAATCCTATTGGATGCTCCGACACCCTTTCTGTAAACCATCAAATCCACGTATATCCCATTCCCGAAGCTATTATTGGAGCAACGCCAATGCATACAGACATCAATAACATTAACATAAATTTTTATGATCTATCAGATAATGCTGTGTCGTGGCAATGGGAATTTGGTGACAATCTCGGAAACTCAACACTGCAAAACCCTACCTACACCTATAGCGACACGGGACATTTTACAGCAACGTTACAAATAACCAATCAATTTGGATGTTCGGATACTGCGACCCTGGTCATAACCATTTCAGACATCCCTTCAGAATTTGTTCCTAACGCATTCTCTCCCGACGGTGATGGAGATAACGAAATCTTTAAACCAATACTTGCAACCCCGGAAATGGTAACAACGTATCAATTTCAAATTTTCAACCGTTGGGGTGAATTGATTTTTGAATCCTCCAATTACGAGTTAGGTTGGGATGGTACTCATAAAAATCAAGAATGCAAACAAGATGTATATGTCTGGAAGCTTAAAATAAAATACAACGGAAAGCCTGAACCTTCAGAACATAATGGTCATGTCACATTATTACGCTAATATTAAACCTTAATAAAATACAAATGAAAAGGTATTTGCTTGTTCTTCTCATTCTGTGGTTTTGTTGCGGAATTCGTAGTTTTTCTTTTGCTCAATTAAGCAACAGGGAAATAATAGACACAACAGCAAATGGAATTACTTCCATAGCAGTAGAGGACATGAACAATGATGGATTCGAGGATATCGTCATCGCTCAAAAGTTTGGATACAATGAGCCTATCAGCTTGTATTTCGGAAATGGTTTAGGAGAATTTGGCGCTGCAATTCATATTGTACAATCGGCTGAAATAAATTGGACAAATAGCCTGTCCGTTGGAGATCTGAATAATGACGGATGGAAGGACATTGTTTTTACCTCAATTCTAGATTCCGTACAATCCTTTGTGATCAACAACAACGGTTCATTTCTTGCTCCACAGGCGCTGGATAGTATTCCCTTTCCTATGGCATGTAAAATGGTCGACATGGACAACGATAGTGATTTGGACATTCTTGTTTTGGGTGATAATCAATTGCTGAACGTTTATTACAACAATGGGAGCCTCAACTTTACCAAAGTCCAAACAGAATTCGTTTCTCCATATATAAATTCAGGAACTGAATATTACGCGTTCGATATTGCTGACATAAACGATGACGGCTTACCCGACGCGGTAGTTGGGGGAGTTGGAACTTTTGTTTTCATAAACGATTCAGGATTTCTTTTTGTTGACTCTCTGCGAACCATAGCCTCCAGAAACCTGGACAATGCTTTAGAATTTAATATTGTACTGGAAGACCTGAACAATGACAGTTTTCCCGACTTGATTTTAAACAACAATGGAAGCCTGAGACTTAGCAGTTATTTAAACGATGGAAATGGATATTTTAATTTCCAAAATATTATTGATTCCAGCGCCATTCAACTTGAAAGCATCTTTTGCAGCGATATGAATGCCGACGGAACAATGGATATTGTTGCTGCACACCCATTAAGCTCCGGTAATAAAATAAAAATATATTACAACAACGGAACAACAGGATTTTCCTCGCAAAATATATATCAGGCAGATATGGATTTACAAGACTACTGCCAACGAGTGGTGTGTCAAGACATCAATACGGATGGTAAACCCGATTTGATTTGGTCAGAAAAACTCAGCATACATTTAAATGATGCATCGAATGATGTAAATGATGATGACCAATTAAAAACGGTACAAATATTTCCCAATCCGGCCAATCATAACCTAAACATTAGAATTGAGAATCCGAACAACAAATTATTTAGGCTTGAAATAAAAGACATTCTTGGGCGAAATTTATACTCACTTCAGATTCATGCAGAATCCACCAATATTCCGATAGATTGTATTACGTATTCCGGAATAGCTATAGTACAACTCATAAGTCAAGACAAAAACCAGGTGGTATTCTCAACACCTATTGTTATTG
>JBIKKU010000181.1:0-6436 GCA_044360245.1 Flavobacteriales bacterium
TTGGTACAAGTACACAGCAACCATGGATACCACCATGCGCGTTTCTACAGCTACTTCAACCAATACAGGATTGGATACACGGGTTTCTGTGTTCACCGGAACCTGTGCGGGATTAACCTGTGTTGCATTCGGTGATGATGATGTAGCGTATTTATCCAATGCAGATTTTTCTGTCACCAGCGGAACTACTTATTACATTGTTTTCGATTCGTATTGGGGTGATATGCCCATCGATTTTACACTGGAGAATTACGGTGTTTCAGGAGGTGGCGGAATAGCTACACCAATGATTTCTTTTACAACCCAGGGAATTCCGGGTGGACAGAGCAGTCGCTGTGTTGTGGATATGAACAACGATCGTTTGGATGATATTGTGGTAACCAACGGAAACACCTTGCTCATCAATTACCAATCTTCGGTAACTCCGGGAACATTCACACCACAATCGTATACCATTAGCGGCACTGTTACCAATTCACCTTCTTGGAGTATTGCGGGTGGTGATATGGACAACAACGGATTCACTGATTTGATTTACGGTGGAGGAAGTGGCGCAAGTATCATCATGGCCAATGCAAGTGGTACAGCTTATTCGCATTATTCCGGCGGACAATACATTTTCTCTCAACGTACCAATGTGGTGGATGTAGATAATGATGGAATTGCAGATGCATTTGTTTGTCACGATGTAGATGCCAACGTGTATTACGAAAGCAATGGCGATGGAACATTTGTGCACCACCAAGGAGGACTTGGTCCCAATGGAGGTAATTACGGTTCGGTTTGGATTGACTACGATAACGATTGCGATATTGATTTATTCATTGCAAAATGCGGAAGCGATCCGGTAGACCAATTGCACCGTAACAACGGTGATGGAACTTATACCAGTGTTGCTGCAGCAGCTGGAATTGCGGATGCAACAGAAACGTGGTCATCTGCATGGGCCGATTACGATAACGATGGCGACATGGATGTATTCCTTGGCGCATCAAGTAACTGGAGTGGTTCACATAAATTTTACCGCAACAATGGTGATGGAACTTTTACGGACATCACCACAGGTTCCGGTTTCGAAGATTTTTCAACCAGTCTTGGTATCGAAAACCAACCCGCCGATTTTAACAACGATGGTTGGGTGGATGTTTATGGTTTGGGTGGATTGATCATGTTCAACAATGGAGACATGACTTTTTCCGCTTCAACTGTTCCTGCGTATTCCGGTGCTACCGGCGATTTGAATCACGATGGATCTATTGATATCGTAAGTGGGACCAACATTTATTTCAACGATGTGGATACCAACAATTACCTTATTGTAACCACGGTTGGTGTGCAAAGCAACAAACAAGGAATTGGTGCACGTATCACTGTTAATTCAGCATTGGGAAGTCAGATTCGCGATGTGCGCAGTGCTGAAGCTTTCTCTTCCATGCAAACCTTGAATGCTCATTTTGGATTGGGTCAGGATACACAAATTGACAACATCACCATTTGCTGGCCAAGTGGAGTAGTGGATGTGATCAACAATCCTGCAATCAATTCTCATTTAGTGATTACGGAAGGAAGCACTCTTGGTGTTGAAGATCGTGAAAAGCAAATTGTATTTCTTTATCCGAATCCTGCGAATGGTATGATGTCGGTTTCCGGATTAAATGCCATGTTGGTTTATGATGTTCAAATTATTGACGCATTAGGTCGTGTGGTTTATACCGTTAAATTAAACGGTACACATCAGGTGGATGTTGCTGGACTTGAAAGTGGCTTGTATTCTATTACGTTCACTTCCGGACAAGAAGTTCATGAAATGAAATTTATCCGCGAATAAATAGTTTTCGTTCCTACTGAAAACGGATTCCGAAAGGGGTCCGTTTTTTTTTGCCTACTCAATTTCTTAATCTAGGTTATTTTTTTGCGGGATACATTGTTGCAATTTTGACAAAGAAACAAAAGACCATGGACCGTAAAGAATTCATCAAGAAAAGTTTGCTCGGCACCGGAATGTTGGTGTCGACTCCCGTTATGGCCAGATTACTGGAGAATCAAATCGACGAGTTGAAACCTCTTGAAGCGATTGCTGATCCTGTTGGTTTTAATCATTTACCCAATCCAAATTCCCTTGTTATGGAAAACGCCGTATTGCACAAAGCCGAAACCCGTGGAAACGCGAACCATGGTTGGTTGCAGAGTTATCATACTTTTTCTTTCGCGAATTATTACCATCCGGACAGGATGCACTTTGGTGCCTTGCGCGTGCTCAATGACGATAGTGTGCAAGGAGGAAAAGGTTTTGGAACACATCCTCACGACAATATGGAGATCATTAGCATTCCATTGGAGGGTGATCTAGAACATAAGGATTCCATGGGGAATGTAAGTGTAATCCGCAATGGCGATATTCAAGTGATGAGTGCAGGAACGGGGATTTTTCACAGTGAATACAATAAGAACTCCGACAAGCAGGTGAAGTTTTTGCAAATCTGGGTTTTCCCCAATAAAAAAAGCGTTACACCTCGATACGATCAGCTAACGCTAAAACCTGAGGACCGTAAAAACAAATTGCAACAAGTATTGTCGCCCAATCCAAACGATGCAGGAGTGTGGATTCATCAGGATGCCTGGTTTCATTTGGGTGAATTTGAAAAAGGGAAATCGGTTTCCTACCAATTGAAAAAATCTGGAAATGGGATTTACTTTTTTGTTTTAAACGGAGACTTCAAAATCGGGAACCAATCCCTTAATCGCCGCGATGGTTATGGGGTTTGGAATGTTTCTGAAATACATATCGAATCACTTTCCGATCGTGCAGAAATTCTGGTGATGGAAGTCCCAATGCAATTCTAAAATTAATTTAACCTAAAAAATACAATTATGGCAAAGACCATTTGGGCATACGACCCTACACATTCCGAAATCGGATTTAAAGTAAAACACATGATGTTTACCAATGTCAGCGGCAACTTCAGCGCATTCAATGCCATGGTGGAAACAGAAAGCGAAGATTTTCAAAATGCAGCAGTTCAGTTTTCTGCTGATGTTGCAAGTGTAAGCACCGGAAATGAGCAACGCGATGGACATCTGAAAGGAGCTGATTTTTTTGATGCGGAAAATCATCCTAAAATGTCATTCTCTTCTACTGCTTTCCGTAAAAGCGGAGATGGAAATTACGAGCTCGAAGGAAATCTGACTTTGCGCGGAGTTACACAACCGGTGAAACTTGCTGTTGAATATGGCGGTCAGGCTAAAGATCCATGGGGAAATTTGAAAGCCGGATTTTCTGTAAATGGAAAAATCAACCGCAAAGATTTTGGCTTAAACTGGAATGCAGCGCTTGAGGCCGGTGGTGTTTTGGTAAGCGACGAAGTGAAAATTCATGCTGAGTTGCAATTCGTGAAACAAGCCTAATTCACTAACCAATGAAAACAGAAAAGAGGATCACGGTCCTCTTTTTTTATTTTTTCTTCGGTTTTTTGCGTTGAAGTTTTTTTTCTTCCACGAGTATTTGTTCCAGCGTTCGCTCTTTTAGGACTTGTACGGTAACATCACGAATTTCTTTAAATACCGCGCGAATTCCGCAGGCTTCGGGATCGGTGCATTCTTCGCAGGGTTGGTAAAATTTATAGGTCGCACAGGGAACCATAGCAATTGCTCCGTCAAAAATGCGAATGACATCGGCTAGGTTGACTTCTGCAGGGGATTTGATCAGATAATAACCACCACCTTTTCCCATTTTACTGGCGAGTATTCCATTTTTGCGCAAATCGAGCAAAATCGCTTCCAGGAATTTTCTGGGAATATGTTCTTGTTCCGCGATGTCCGAAATAAGAATAGGCCCTTCTCCGTAATGGCGTGCCATATGGGTAAGGGCATTGATGGCATATTTTGCTTTTTTCGATAGCATGGTCAAAATTAGGTAAATATCTGCTTTGCCGAAAATCTCCTTAGATTCGCAGGAATTATGCGTTTCAAGGATAAGATTGTTTGGATTACAGGTGCTTCCTCCGGCATTGGAGAGGCTCTTGCTTATGCTTTTGCCCGTTCGGGTGCAGTGTTGGTTCTTTCTGCTCGCAGAGAAAATGAATTAAACAGAGTAAAGTCTGCATGCCCAAACCCCGATACAGTCTTGGTGCTTCCGCTTGATCTTGAAAAGCAAAATGAATTTCCTCTCGCGGCCAAAACCATTGTCGAGCAATTCGGAAGAATTGATGTGTTGGTCAACAATGGCGGAATCTCGCAACGTTCTGAAGCTTGGGAAACTTCGATGGAGACCGAGCGCAAAATTATGGAGGTAAATTATTTCGGAAATGTAGCCTTGACAAAAGCGGTATTGCCATACATGCAAAAGCAAAAAAGTGGACACATCATTGTCATGAGTTCCATCGCCGGTAAGTTTGGTTTTTTCTGGCGTTCCACTTATTCAGCATCCAAGCACGCATTGCATGGTTATTACGAGTCGCTTCGTTTGGAGGAAGAGAAAAACAATATTCGTGTTACCATAGTTTGTCCCGGAAAAATCAATACCAATATTTCTTTGAATGCTTTAGGTGCGCAAGGCAATAAACATGGGGTAATGGATCACAACCAGGAAACAGGAATGCCTGTAGAAGAATGTGCTGCAATAATTCTCCGTGGTGTTGAACGCAATAAAGAAGAATTGTTGGTTGGAAATAAAGAGATTAAAGCTGTTTTTGTAAAACGATTTTTTCCGCGCTTGTTCGGACGCATTATTCGTAAACAAAAACCTACTTCCTGAAGATTTTATTCTTCCACTTTTTTCGGTTTTTTCACGGTAAAGACACGTGAAATATTGAAACCAAAATGTATGTCGCCTTTGCCCCATTTGCCGGTGGTTTCAGTGATGAAGCCTTTGTCGATCATAATGGGAGAATTGGTGAAATGCAATTGGAAAACGTGTCCTCCGGTTTCTATGTCAAATCCAAGCGAGAAGGAATTGGTATAGCCATCAGCAAGTTGTCCGGGTAACACATAAAAGTATTCTGCATTCAATGCTACACGTGGAATAAACTTCCATCTTCCTGCAATACCTTGGGCATACACGGTGTTTTTTTCTGCCGCAGTTTGCACCAAATTACGATGAACGATGGTGGGCATTAATTGCAGCGAAATGGCATCATTGAATTTTCTTCCGATGATCATTTGATGCGTATAGGCCAAACGCATATCGAAAGTGGTTTCATATAAAGTGCTTGTAGGCTTAAGGGTATTGATAGCCATGTTCGAATACCAAACCAATGAAATGGGCATTTTATTGGTTCCTTCGGTTTGCCAAAGCAGGCGGTATTTGAAATAACCATCGTAGGTTTTCTGATAGGTGCTTCTTCCAAAACCTACTTCCAATCGATCGTTTATTCCGTAATCAAAACTCAAGCGTAAACTGGCCTGATCCAACCCGAACATTTCGTAGAAGCCGCCATTCAGTTCACCGAAGCGATGCGAAATTCTAAAATCAAGATTGCCTGCATAAGTGGTTTCGAGCGATTGTGCATTGATGACTTTAGAGTTTTTGAAACTGGCTCTGGCGCGCTGCACTTCATCATCTGCGGGGAGATCATCCATCAAGTCTTGTGCTTGCAGCGGTGTTGTCAATAATGGAATGGAAAGGAAAAGTAGATAGCGGAAGAAATTCATTTCACGAGTTTTTCGTAGAGTGGAACGTTAACGGTGATTTTAATTTCTTCGGCAATTTTGGTTCCGATGTAGTTAGAGTCTTTGATGTTGTAATCGGCAAGACGAATGCTGAAAGATGATTTCGCAGAAATTTTTCCGCCACCTACAGTGAAGGTTGCTGTTTCTTTAACTTTTTTAGTTACGCCGTGCATGGTCATTTCACCTTCGATGTTCGCTGTATAGCTGCCGTCAGTGTTGAGTTTGATGTCTTTCATGTTTACCACGATTCCCTTAAAAGTCGCCTTGGGGAATTTGGTGGACTCCATGTAGTTTTCGTTGAAATGTTCCTGCATGAGTGCTTTTTCAAATTCGAATGCAGTAATCAAAACCGAGAATTCTATTTTGCCCGATTCCACTTCCAATACCGTAGTGACGCGGTTGTTATGGGCTTCGATTTTTTCAACGGCTGTTTCAGAGAAGAAAGAAATTTTTGCTTTTTTACTGAAATACTTGGTTTGAGCCTGAGCTGAAAAAGCTGCAATGGCTAGGGTTAGAAGAACTAATTTTTTCATGGTGCAAGTAAATTTATTGGATGATAACGCCTTTGTTTAATTCAATATCGGCAAGTTTACCGTTGCAGATGCCTTTGATGGTAACGGATTGACCGGGTTGAAGTTTTTTCGCTTTTTCCACATCTTCAGGGATGATGGAAATATTAATGCCCGTCAGCGGATCTTCGGTTTCCAGGAGCACATCAAAATTCTTTTCGTTTTGTGTTGCTGATGAAACAGTGCCGGAAACTTCTATG
>JBIKKU010000182.1:0-6422 GCA_044360245.1 Flavobacteriales bacterium
TGAATTTTTTTTTCGTGATGTTGCCAAATTCTTTTTTTCTGTTTAAGGAATGTGATGTTGCTCACAGAAATACCGAATAAGATCCATTGTGTGTTGTTATCAGCTCGAATAGGCCTATCTTTCTCATAAACCCAAAACCACCATGGAAGAAAAGCAATTGATCCTGCTTATTGAGGACCACCCTCATATCAGGGAGAATTTAAGCGAGTTTTTCATCATGGAGAACTACAGTGTTCTTTCGGCAGCAAATGGAAGTATCGGATTAAAATTGATTCATCAACATCGTCCTCATTTGATTTTATGCGATATCCGAATGCCTGAAATGGATGGCTTTCAGGTTTTGAAACATGTACGTGAAGATCCTCAGTTGGCAACCATTCCTTTCATCTTTATTACATCACATTCCGAGAAAAAAGACAAGGCCGAGGCTTTGAGTTTGGGAGCTGATGATATGATCATTAAACCTTTTGATCCTGAACAGGTGCTCGAAAGAATCAATGAATTGATTGCTGTTGGTCAACGCCGTTAAGCATTAATGGTCACTTTGTCTTTCTCCCGCGCTATGGTAGATTTCCCAAAACCGATGAATTAAATCAATTCCGTTTTTTAGGTCTTCTGCATCGCTTTCTTTGGTAGAACCACGGTAGAGGGTTAAGCTAAATTTTCCGTTTTCTTCGAGACTTAAATGCTTCGAAAACGCTTTGGAATTTTCGAGCAAGTAGCGAACAACATCCGGTTGTTTGATTTTTACAAGGGCAGCGGAGTTTAATCCGTGGAAAACGTAATGCTCGTCAAGCGAAGGAATTCCGGTCAATACACGATCGGGAAACTGTTCCGGTTTATGGTCTTTCGGACAATAGAATGAAAAGGTTTCAGCGGATGGAGTACTAAAAAAATAAATGGTCATGTAGGACGTGCTGTGTCCGCCGACGGATTTCATTTTTTCCTGTATGGAATCTCTTGAAAACATTTTAGCGTTAGAATAGGTAAACCAAACAGATACATTGAATCTTCCTTTTACTTGTCCATGCAAGGTTACTGAGCTGCGGTTATTTTCTGCGAGACTTTTCTTAGGATCAAATCCCGAAACGACAAGTCCGTTTTCTGCGGCAATGTATTGGTAGTAACGCTCCAGAGATTTTAAAGTTGATTTTTCAATTCCAATCGTAACAAAAATCAACAAGTTTAAGATGGATGAAATCCCTAATCCCGTTGCCAATCCAAATTCCCAGGGAATTATACGGAAATCGCTTTGCAAGGCCATATTTAAAAAGGGAACGGCTAACACGATGGGAAGAATACAAATTCCGTTCAACAACCATTTGTTGCTCCAATTTCTTCTGGAATAAACCCCCAGCACAATCATTGCGACAAATGAGAAAATAAATACATACAGAAAATTGAATTCACCTTCCATTGTGTCTTTTTTTTGAAGATAGCAAAAAGTTACATTCAGAATTTCATTCCGTTTTTATTGAATTTCTGAATGATTTGCAGGTACTCTAATCCTTGTCCATCGAGTGCAGGCTGATTCGGAAATTTTGGTTCACCGGTTTCATCAAAGTAAATCCATGAACGTGCGCTTTCTTTATTTTGAGTGAGCATGGAATGGATCCTTCCATTGGGGTGATAGTTTACAGTGAAGAGGTACACCCAATCGTAGTTCAACAAGGACTGACTTGCCAAAACTTCTCCGCTATTCCAACGTGTTTGAATAATGAGGCGACTTGCCGGATTGAAGGAGGTAGAAAAGGACTTCGCTCCGTTTATTTCATTGCGTTCGAGTTGGTAGGAAATGTGATCTAGGTAAAGCATTTTTTCCATCAAAACACCATTCGCAAAAAATTTGCTCACTTCACCTTTCAGCACATTGTTTTTGAAATGACCTTCAAACAAAACCATTCCTGCATCGTTGCGGATGGTGCATGGTCCATTCAACCAACCCTCGTTGAATCGCGCAAATAGAAGCTCTCTGCCGTTTTCAGCAAAAACGCGAAAATCACCATCGAGAAGTCCATTTCTGAAAGTGTATTCCATCGCAGTATTTTTGGAGCTGTAATAGGCGCGGACTTTTCCGATCGGCTGACCGTCTTCTTCCTGTTCCCATTCTTCGCCGGAAATTTTATGGATATGGTCTTGCAATCGAGAAAAAACATCATGCGGAAATTCAATGGTCCGGTAAATTCGTTTTCCTTTTTCATCGAAGGTCAACAAAAAGAATGGTGCAGTTCCTGTTATTTTGATTTTGCCATTGTCGTGCCACTGACGGTGTGGACCATGTTGAAATCCGTTCATGTACCAAATGAGCATTTTTGGTTTTCCATCATTGCGGTAAATAGCAAAACAACTGTCGTTTTGTTCGCTTTCATTGAATTTGGAAAGTACCATCAATTGGCCTTTTTCGTTGTAATTACGGTGACGAATTTTTTTTCCTTTCTTCAATTCCGTAACACTTTTCAATTGTCCGTTTGCAAAAAATTCCAGTTCCGTTGCTGTTATTTCCTGATTAATGCCTGAGTAGTGTTCTATTTTTTTGCCTTGTGTATCGAAATAACTGTGGTGGTATTTTCCATACTTTTCTCCTTCAGGAATGAGGTATTCCATTACATGCAGTAAAGTGCCATCGGGATAAAAATCTTTTTTGAGCAGCGGTGCGCGCGAACTGCAGATGTACAATTTTGGATTTGGCTCCGGTTCGTAACGGAAGGGAAGGTATTCGCAAACGCCGGTATAGTTGTCGTAAGTAGTTATTGAAACAGATTGTGTTTTTCCGGAGTGGTAATAAGTTTCGCGAACGAATTTGTCCTCTTCGCGACGATCGTAGGAAATCAAATACCCCTCCTCATCGTAGCACTTGAAATACGATTCATCCCCATGGTAATCGAAACGAATTTTTCCGTTGGGATAATACACTTTCATGTATTCACCTTGTTCTTGGTGGTGGTGGTCGAAGGGACGAAACTTTCCTTTGGCACAGGTTTTTCCCGAGAAAAAATAAAAGGAAACGGTCCAGAATTCATCTTCTTTTTCCACTTCCGAATAGATGTTTTCGGAATTGGGATAATAAACGATTTCTTTTTCAACGGCATAAGAACCGAAATGAATCAGAAATACCGGCAACAAAAGCAATGATTTCATGAGTTCCTGTACACTTTGGAGTAAAAATGGTTCATACAGTTGAAGCATTCCGGCACGCTTTTTCATTCCTTCACAAAAAAAGCCGCAGGTCGCGGCTTTCTTCATGTGTTCGTTTGATATCAAACCAATGCGTGGGCATGCAGGTACTCCGCAATTTGCACGGCGTTGGTAGCTGCACCTTTACGCAGGTTATCACTCACAATCCATAAGTTCAATGTTTTGGCTTGGGTTTCGTCGCGACGAATTCTTCCTACAAACACTTCATCTTTTTCATGCGCGTATTTGGGCATCGGATAAAGTTTTTGTGCGTCGTCGTTTTGCACCACAACACCGGGAGCTGCTTGCAGGATGGCAATGACCTCGTTCACATCAAATTCATTTTCGAATTCAACGTTAACACTTTCGCTGTGACCACCCATTACCGGAATGCGAATGGCGGTTGCTGTTACGCGAATGTTATCATCCATCATGATTTTTTTCGTCTCGTTCACCATTTTCATTTCTTCTTTGGTGTAACCGTTATCGGTAAAGACATCAATTTGCGGAATTACATTCAAGTCGATCGGGTAGGCATAGGCCATTTCGCCTTGCACACCTGCACGTTCGTTCATCAATTGATCTACTGCCGATTTTCCTGTACCGGTAACCGACTGGTAGGTAGAAACAACAATGCGTTTGATCTTGTATTTTTTATGCAATGGGTTTAATGCCACCACCATCTGAATGGTAGAACAATTCGGATTGGCAATGATTTTATCGCTCTTGGTAAGCACGGAGGCATTGATTTCCGGAACAATCAATTTTTTATCCGGATCCATTCTCCAGGCCGAACTGTTATCAATTATCGTTGAACCGGCATCTGCAAACTTAGGAGCCCATTCTGTGGATGTACTTCCACCGGCAGAGAAAATGGCGATATCGGGACGCAGGTTCACTGCTTCTTGCATGCCAATCACTTTGTAAACCTTGCCTTTAAAGCTTACTTCTTTACCTACCGAGCGCTCGGAAGCTACAGGGTAAAACTCGGTCACCGGAAAATTTCTTTCCTCAAGGACCTGCATCATTTTTGTACCGACCAATCCGGTGGCACCAACTACTGCTATACGCATTTTAAGTTCGTATTAAGAGGTTGTTTGAAAGTGCGCAAATGTACTATATTTACAAGACTACCCTCTATACAGGACGACATGAATCTGTTAAAAAAAATGCTGCTTGCTTTCTTGCTCTTGCCTCAGTTGGCAATGGCTCAAGTGAATGATGATTTTAGCGATGGTGATTTTACTTCGGGCACGGTATGGAGCGGTGATGTGTCGGAATGGACCATTAATGCATCTTTTGAAATGCAAGTCAATGGTCCTGCCGTAACGCCAACGCAATCGTATTTAAGCACGCCTTCCATAACAGCGTCCAATGCACAATGGGAGTTTTACGTCAATCCCAAATGTGCTACTTCTTCAGGAAACTACATGATTGTAACGCTGATCAGTGATCAGGCAAATCTTGAAGGAAATTACAATGGGTATTATGTGATGATTGGCAATACAGCCGATGAGATTTCGCTTTACCGCAAGGATGGCGCTACAAATTCCATCATCATCAATGGAACGGACGGCGTTGTTTCTTCATCAACCACCAATCCATTTAAAGTCAAAGTCATCCGTGATGCTTCGAATGTTTGGTCGCTCGAGATCGACAATACCGGAACGGGTGCTGCTTATGTTTCGCAAGGAACGGTAAGCGATGCAACGTATACCTCTTCTTCTTTTTTTGGTGTGATGGCCAATTATTCCGCTTCCAACAACACCAAATATTATTTCGATCAAGTGTATGTTGGTCCGGTGATTGTTGATGTCACTCCTCCATCCCTTGTTTCAGCCAACGTAATTTCTGCCACGCAATTGGATGTGCTTTTCGATGAGGGCTTGAACCAGAGCAGCGCCGAAACCGAATCCAATTACAGCGTGAACAACGGATTGGGAACTCCTTCCTTGGCAACGCGCGATGGATCGAATCCTGCATTGGTGCATCTCACTTTTGCAACATCCATGACGCATTTGAGCAATTATACACTTACCGTGAATGGTGTAACCGATGTTTCGGGCAATGCCATTGTTTCGGGAACAGCCAATTTTCAATACATCCAAATAAGTACAGCGGTTTTTCGCGATGTGGTGATCAACGAAATTTTTGCAGATCCCAGTCCGCAAGTGGTATTACCCACAACAGAATTTATAGAAGTGTACAATCGTTCTGCATCGTATTTTGATTTAAGTGGATGGACCATTTCTGATGGTTCGAGTACAGGAACTTTTGCAAGTCATATTCTTGCTCCGGGTGATTATGTAATTCTTTGCGCTGCCGCAGATCAGGCTACTTATGCGGTGTATGGAACAGCCGTTTCACCATCTACCTGGCCTTCGTTAAACAATACCGGTGATGATTTGATATTGAAAAATGCATCCGGAACCGTGATTGATTTTTTAACCTATGATGCTGCTTGGTATCAGGATGCTGTAAAAGATGATGGAGGTTGGACGCTGGAATTGATCAATCCGACATTGCCTTGCAGTGGGTCTTCCAATTGGATTGCCTCATCTGATGTAAATGGTGGTACACCCGGAACGCAAAACAGTGTTTTCAGCAATGCGCCCGACATTACTGCTCCTTCCTTGGTTTCGTTTGCTGTTGTGAATACTACGCAAATCACGGTGTATTTTTCCGAGAACATGGATTCACTTTCAGTGGTCAATGCAACATGGAACATCAACAACGGAATTTCCATCACTTCGGTAGAACCTGCCGGACCTGATTTTCTCTCGGTAAATGTTTTTTTATCTCCTGCGCTTGATCCCGCAACACCTTATGAAATCAGTCTTTCAGGAGCTTCCGATTGCAGCGGCAACAGCATGGGAGGAGATACCATTCGCATTGGCATCGGAGTTCCCGCCTTGCCATTTGAAGTGGTGATCAACGAAATTTTTGCCGATCCGGATGGAAGTACTGCATTACCGCAAACCGAATTTGTAGAGCTGCGCAACACTACCAATAAAGTCATTAACCTGCAGAATTACCGTTTGAGCGATGCGAGTTCGGGAGTGGTATTTGGTTCATGTGTATTGATGCCTTACGCTTATCTTATTTTAACCGACGATGCCAATACAGGCGATTACCAATCGTATGGCGATGTTTGTGCCTTGTCGTTTTTGCCGTCACTCAACAACAGTGGTGATGTATTGAGTTTGCGTGCAGATGATCTGACCTTGATTCATCGTGTTTCTTATTCC
>JBIKKU010000183.1:0-6369 GCA_044360245.1 Flavobacteriales bacterium
AAGGGAGTCTTTGAGTGTCTTTCAAAAGTTCAATATGGTTCATGTTATGGCAATCGGTTCCTAACAATTTTACCATTCCGGCATCGATCAATTTCTCGGCGATTTTTTTGGTGGGTACGGAATAATGTCCGCTCAGCGAATTCAAGTTTAATTGCAAAATGACGCCTTTGTCGAGCATGTCCTCAAAGCGCGACCAGTCCCGATGCCAGAACGTGTATCTTTCCACATGTGCCAAAACCGGACGATATCCTGCCATTTGCATTTCGAAAATGGTCCGTTTTAACATTGGTGGTTCTGTGATAAAGGGCATTTCGAAAAGCACATAATTATTACCGAATGTGAGCAATTCTTTTCGCTTGGCTTTTCCTTCCAACTCAAAATCCAAATAATATTCTGCGGCAGCTTCTATCTGAAGTGTTATGCCATTTTTGACGGCGGCATTGCGCAGGGTATCGAGACCACTTAGGATAATTTCGGGAGTATTTTTGTAGTAATCACTCATGATGTGTGGAGTGGTGACTACTTTTTGGTATCCTAAATCTTGCATGGATTTCAACAATTCTATGCTGGATTCCATATCCGGCGAACCATCGTCAATTCCCGGAATGAAATGGGAATGAACATCTGTTTTCAGAACGCCTAAATGTGCAGGGTCGAGTAGTTTTTCCTTTCGTGAAAATAAACCAGAGAAAATGCCCATGGTTCAAATCAGCGATTGACGTATTGTTGCGCGTAATATTCGGTGTATGCGCCTGATGTAACACGGTCTAACCATCCCTGATTTTTCAGGTACCAATCAACGGTGATTTCAAGTCCTTCTTCGAATGTTACAGATGGTTTCCAGCCCAATTCATTCCTTAGTTTGGAAGCATCAATGGCATAGCGTAAATCATGTCCGGCGCGGTCTTTCACAAAGGTGATCAGGCGTTCGGATGTGCCAAGTTCGCGGCTGAGTTTAACGTCCATGGTTTTGCACAAGAATCGAATGAGATCGATGTTTTTCCACTCATTCATTCCTCCCACATTGTAAGTGTCGCCCGATTTTCCGTTGTGGAATATAAGGTCGATAGCTCTTGCGTGATCGATCACAAACAACCAGTCGCGGATGTTCTCTCCTTTTCCGTAAACAGGAATATTATTCATGTTACGAATGTTATGAATTGCCAATGGAATCAGCTTTTCGGGGAAATGGTTTGGTCCGTAATTGTTGGAACAATTGGAAATAACCACATCCAAACCGTATGTATCGTGATATGCTCTTACGAAATGGTCTGAAGATGCTTTTGAAGCGGAGTAGGGTGAATGCGGGTCGTATTTTGTTGTTTCGGAAAACAAACCACTGCTTCCTAAAGATCCATAAACTTCATCGGTACTGACGTGGTAAAAACGACGTGGAGTTCCGTTTCGTTCTTTTCGCGCTGCGTTTAGGAGATTAACGGTTCCGATAACATTGGTGTAAACGAACTCAAGCGGGTTGGCGATAGAGCGATCGACATGCGACTCTGCCGCCAAGTGTATGACACCATCGAAATCGTGTTTGTCAAAAAGTTGCTGCACAAATTCTGCATCAACAATATCGCCTTTCACGAAAGTGTAATTTTTTTTCTCTTCAATGTCCTTGAGGTTTTCAAGATTGCCTGCGTAGGTGAGTTTATCCAGATTGAAAATATGGTAATCGGGATATTTGTTTACAAACAAACGCACTACGTGGCTTCCAATGAAACCGGCGCCTCCGGTGATTAGTATTTTTTTTGCTGACATGCTTGGATGTTTTGTTATCAGAGACTCCAGTAATTTAATTTTTTGAATTTCCCGCGGTACATGCCTTTTACATCTGCGAGTACACCTTTTGGTGACATTATACCTAAGAAATATTTTTCATCAAGGACTTTGTATTCGTTGTGATTCACAGCAACGATAATGCCGTCATAGCCTTTTCCGATTTTGTTCAATCCAAAACCGTATTCGTGTTTCAGTTCTTCGGAATCTGCGTAGGGATCTACAACGTCAACTTTTACTCCGAAGGATTTTAGTTCTTTCACAACATCTGCCACTTTGGAATTTCGTATATCGGAAACATTTTCCTTAAACGTAGCACCCATCACCAATACCTTGGATTTGCTGATGTTTTTTCCTGCAGCAATGATTTTTTTCACAATGTTTTTTGCCACATAAAAGCCCATCGAATCATTCACATACCTTCCTGAATTGATGACACGGGCGTGGTATCCGAGTGCCTCAGCTTTGTGCGTAAGGTAATAAGGGTCGACACCAATGCAATGTCCGCCTACCAATCCCGGGAAAAATTTAAGGAAGTTCCATTTTGTTCCGGCAGCTTCAAGTACATCAAAGGTATTGATGCCCATTTTGTTGAAGATGATGGACAGTTCATTCATCAATGCGATATTGACATCGCGTTGGGTGTTTTCGATAATTTTTGCGGCTTCTGCAACTTTGATGGAAGATGCGCGATGCACACCAGGTTCAATGATGGTTTCATAAACCTTTGCAACGGTATCGAGCGATTCTTTATCGCAACCGGAAACCACTTTTTTAATTTTTGTGATGGTATGTTCTTTGTCGCCAGGATTAATACGCTCCGGGGAGTATCCAACTTTAAAATCCTTCACGAATTTTAATCCGGAGTGTTTTTCAAGTACCGGAATACAATCTTCCTCGGTACATCCCGGATAAACGGTTGATTCAAACACTACATAATCTCCTTTTTTAAGCACCTTTCCAACAGTTGTTGAGGCTGCCAGAAGCGGGGTGAGGTCGGGTAGGTTGTGCTCGTCAATAGGCGTTGGCACGGCGACCACAAAAAACTGTGCTTTTTTCAGGTCATTCAGGCTTGAAGTGAAACTGATGTCACAGCCTTTGAAATCCTCCTTGGTAAGTTCATTACTTGGGTCGATGCCTTTTTTCATCATTTTCACCCTTTCGTCATTGATGTCAAATCCGATGACTTTGAGTTTACGGGCAAAGGCCAGAGCAATGGGTAATCCGACGTATCCGAGTCCGATAACGGCAAGTGTTGCCTCTTTTTTTACAAGTTTGTTGTAGAGCATGGTGTAGCTTGTTGGGATATCCAATTTAAGATTTTTGATTGGATTTCAATGCGTAAATGCGTTCAATGATTTCCACCACTTTTAATCCTTCGAGGGCATTGGTGGTCATGGTGTTTCTTCCGCGAAGGGTATCAGCCACATTTTGGATGATGTAATGGTGGTTGTTGGCCGATCCTTTGTAGTGCCCGTAATCGTTTGCCGGATTGGTAGGTGCTAGCTCAGGCATGCTGTAGTCTTTGATGTTGCAGACTTCTACTTTATCCATGTACTGTCCGCCAATTTTAACACTGCCTTTGCTTCCGATGATGGTCATGGAACTTTCAAGATTGCTGTCCCATACCGCGGTTGAATAATTGATGCATCCCATTCCTCCGTTGACAAACTTAAAATTCACAATTCCACTGTCTTCAAATTCGGTAAGTTCACTATGGGTGAAATCACTGAATTTTGCCTGGATATCATCTATATCGCCAAAAAGCCAATACATAATATCGATGAAGTGGGAGAACTGTGTAAAGAGTGTTCCTCCGTCGAGGTTCATTGTTCCTTTCCAATTTCCTTTTTTGTAATAGCGTTCATCACGGTTCCAATAACAATTGAGTTGTACCATGAAGACATCACCAATAATTTTATTTTCGACCACTTGTTTCAACCATGCTGAAGGTGGGGAATAACGGTTCTGCATAACACAAAACACATGCTTATGCACTTGAAGCGATTTGAAAATAATTTCCTCGCATTCTCTTTTTGTCAGCGCCATTGGTTTTTCGCATACCACATGCTTTCTGGCATTCAGCGCAATCATGGAATGTTCTGCATGCAATCCGTTTGGAGAACATACGCATACTACATCAATTTCGGGATGTTGATCTATCATGCCTTGTGCATCCTGAAAATAATTTTCGGAAATGTTTTCGAGGCCTAATGCTTCTTTCGATTGCACATCACAAACCGCAACGAGTTCACATTCCGGATTTCTGCGCACCATTTCGGCATGTCGTTTACCAATGTGACCTTGTCCGATGACTGCAAATTTGATTTTGTTTTCCAAGTGCAATTAATTGATGCGTGAAACGATTCCGTTTTCGAGTTGATAGACTTGCTGTGATTCGGGGCAGGTAGCCAGGTTTTCGTTGTTGAATACAAGCTTATGTCCGAATTCGCTCATCCATCCGGTTTGTCGGGCAGGATTCCCCATTACAAGTGCGTAGTCGGGAACGTGTTTTGTAACAACCGCTCCTGCACCGATGAAAGCGAATTTTCCGATGTTGTGACCGCAAACTATGGTTGCATTTGCACCAATGCTTGCACCTTTTCCAACATGAGTTTTCGCGTATTGATTTTTTCTGTTTAATGCCGAGCGCGGATTGGTGACGTTGGTAAATACCATAGATGGCCCGAGAAAAACATCATCATCGCAAGTTACACCGGTGTAGATGCTCACATTGTTTTGAATTTTGACGTTGTTTCCCAAAACAACTTCGGGAGAAATGACCACGTTTTGACCTATGTTGCAGTTTTTTCCAATGATGCAACCGGGCATGATATGACTGAAGTGCCAGATTTTGGTTCCTTCGCCAATTTCACAACCTTCATCAATTACAGCGCTTGGATGGGCTTGAAAATTTCCGGCCATTGTATTGCTTTGCACAAAGATAACAAAGTGCTTGTTTTATAGGGGGATTGGGGTTTATTTTGTGCTGGTTTGAACCATTTTACAGATAACTTGTTCTGATGGTGATAATTGTTGGTACAAATATTAACTTTGACTTCCAAAACCATTAAACTATGATGCTTAAATCAATTTTCATGAGTGTATTAACAATAGCCTCTGTTGCTACTGTCAATGCTCAACAACTGAATATTCCTCAACCAAGTCCAAACACGAATATTCGTCAGGCTTTTGCTACTTCTTTTATTGAATTGAATTACAGTCGTCCAAGTGTGCGTGGACGTGTGGTATTTGGTCGCGGAGGTCTTGTGGCCATGGGTAAAGTGTGGCGTACGGGTGCCAACGCTGCAACCACTATTACGTTTGGCGAAGAGGTTTCTGTAAACGGAGTTAAGTTGCCAAAACGCAAGTATGGTTTGTTGACCATTCCTAGTGCTTCTGAATGGACGATCATTTTGTCAAAAGACACTACTGTTACTTCTGCTTCTGATTACAAACAAGAAAATGATGCTGTTCGTTTTACTGTAAAGCCTGTAAAATTGCCTTCACTTGTTGAAACGTTTACCATTGACATTGCCAATGTTCGTCCAAAAGGTGATGCTTGTGATATCCGCATCATGTGGGAAAAAACCATGGTATCTTTTACAGTTACTGCAGATATTGATTCGAAAATCATGGCTCAGATTGACGAGGCCATGAAAGGAGAAAAGAAGCCTTATTATGCTGCAGCACGTTATTATTACGACAATGGAAAAGATTTGAAAAAGGCATTAGAATGGGTAGACGAAGCGATCAAGGCTCGTCCGGAGGCCTATTGGATTGTTTTGCTCAAAGCACAAATTCAGTTCAAGCTCGCAGACTACACCGGCGCTATTGCTACAGCTAAACAATGTGCTGAAATTGCGAAGAAAGACGAAAATGATGAATACGTTAAAAAGGCAGAAGCTATTGTAGCGGATTCAGAAAAAGCTAAAGGAAAATAATCACTTTTTATTTTTTTGTAAAAGCCCGGAATTTCCGGGCTTTTTATTTTTTAAGTAGGTGCATGTCAAGGAAATTGTCGAACCCCGAAAATAATTCCATTGTGGTTTTTGGTTTTATAATGTTGGAATCATTCTCAAGGATTTCATTGTACGAGGAATATTTCCAATTGGCAGGATCGTTGCAAAGTCCGGCATTCACCGGGTTGTTGTGGATGTAAACCACCAGTTGATTCATGTAACTTGGGTCGTTGATTTCTTTGCGGCAGTAATTGTGCATAAACAATCCTCCTTTTCTTCCAAGTTGTTTGTTCAATGCCTTGCTATATGATATTTGAAATCGTCTAAAATTCTCATTTAATCTTTTTTGAATTTCTTCGTTTGTTCGTGGAAGTTCATCTTGAATAAAGTCTTTTTCGTTTAAGCTTTCCAAGGTCCTTACTTGAATTAAAAAGTGATAATGGTTTGGCATTAAGCAATAACAAAATGTTTGCGTAAATGGCGAAATAAAATGTAAGTACCTCCTAAGGAAAAAGGCATAATTGTCGTGACTGTGAAACAGTCTCTCGTAGCCATGGGCTCGGTTATAAATGTGGTAGTGTTTACCTGCGGTAAACGGGTCGTGGTAGGGGGAGAGGTACATGTGGTT
>JBIKKU010000184.1:0-6354 GCA_044360245.1 Flavobacteriales bacterium
AATGGGAGTGCATTGGGCTTTGGAAGTAGTGAAAGAACTTGGAATTTCTGCAGATATCCTTAACCTGCGCACCCTGTTGCCATTGGATACCGAATCGATTTACAATTCTGTACGCAAAACCGGAAAAGTATTGGTATTGCAGGAGGATTGTCTTACCGGTGGAATAGGCGGAGAAATTTCTGCTTTGATTTCAGAACATTGTTTTGACATTCTTGATGCTCCTGTGGTGCGTGTAGGCTCGTTGGATACGCCTGTTCCATTTGCAGTTCCTTTGGAAAATCAATTCCTTCCAAAAGATCGTTTTAAATCTAAATTGCAGGATTTGCTAAACTATTAAAATGGGAAAATTCTTGCTGCCTTTATCGGCTTGGATGATCCGTTTGATTGGTTTTGCAAGTTATGCAGCAGGTTTTCGTTTCCTTATTTTTCGGGATATCCAGGGGATATTGATTTTTTTGGTGATTCTTTTTTTTATCGCACTCGGATATTATTCCATGTATTTTGTGCGCATCACCGAAGCGCTGACCTTGGGTTTTTACAGTAGTTTGCATTGGAAAAAAGAACATCAGGTTTACCTCAGAAAGAGGGAAGAACCTTTATCCGTTTGGAGTGAGTTTGGTCCCGTTTTATGGGGTGTGCTTTTTTTTACCACCCTGTTTTCGCTCATTACAGGCTGGTTATTGTACTATGCTGTTTTTCTTTTCCTTCACGATTTTCAAATATTGATCGACCAATCTGTATTAATCGGATTCGGATTATTGGTGCCGACATTTTACTTCTATTATCTGAATTGGTTGTTAAGAGCAATGTTTCACATTCAGAAATTTCATCGTTAATGTGTTTTTTTTCGCTTGACTTTTCTTTCGCCTAAAAGTTGAACCGGCTGATAGCTGAGGTTGAATTCATGTACCGTATGTTGCCTGATGTGTTCCAATGCCTCTTCAACAGAATCCGTAAAACAAAAATGTTCCCGGTCTTTTTCACTGATGGTTCCATACTTCAACATGATATCGATGTGCTCGCGTAAATGTTGGTGGTATTCGGTTCCCATGATGACAATCGGAAATGGTTTCATTTTTCCGGTCTGAATCAGGGTTAATGCTTCAAAGAATTCATCCAAGGTGCCAAAGCCGCCGGGCATGACCACAAAGGCATAGGAATATTTGGTAAGCAGAACTTTCCGTACAAAGAAAAAACGCATGTTCACCCAAGAGTCGAGATAGGGATTCGGACGTTGCTCGAAGGGTAATTCGATATTGCAACCAATCGATTTTCCACCTGCCTCACGAGCACCGCGGTTGGCGGCTTCCATGATGCCCGGTCCACCTCCGGTTAATACCGTGAATCCCATTTTCGAAATACCTGAAGCAACTTCTTTGGTGAGTTGGTAGGCTGGATGATCTTCTTTGAAACGCGCAGAGCCGAATATGGTAACACATGGTCCGGTAAAGTGCAATGCACGAAAACCTCTGATAAATTCCCAACAAACACGTAAAGCAAAGCCCAATTCTTTCCAACGCGATCGCGGACCATCCAAAAAATTCAATTCTTTATTCATAATACTAAATGTGCTGCAAATGTAGCAGTTTGGAGGGCAGGGCAAAAGGTCGTATTTTTGGCGCTCCAATCCTAAGTTTTGTCCCGAAAGGTCTGATTCTAAGGCGCGGAATAAAACTTAAAGCTTATGTCAGTAGCAAAAATGAACGACACCGTGCGTGTCCACTACACCGGAAAACTTTCCGATGGAAATGTATTCGATTCTTCTGAAGGATCTGAACCACTTGAATTTGTAATCGGGAGCGGTATGCTCATTCCCGGATTTGAAAACGGCGTTGTCGGAATGGCATTAAACGAAGTGAAAGTCGTGAACATCGGTGCTGATGATGCATACGGACCAAGTATTCCGGAAATGGTGCAAAAAGTACCACGTGCACATTTGCCTGAAGACATGAATCCTGCCGTTGGTATGGAACTGGTTTCGGAAACACCCGACGGACAACAATTTATTGTGGTGATTACACACGTTGGTCTTGAAGATATTACCGTAGATGCCAATCATCCATTGGCCGGTAAAGACCTTACCTTCGAAATTAAACTTGTAGAAATTCTTTAATTGAATTTCTTAGAAAGAAAAAGTCCGCTTGCTGCGGACTTTTTTGTTTTACAAATGTTTCATCAGGTAACGGTACATATTGAGCATGGATGCGATATCCTTTTTATGCACGATTTCATGCGGTGAATGCACATGGTCTTCGGGTGCGCCGATAAAACACCAATCCATCAGTGTATCACTTTTTTGAATTGCTGTTCCATCGCTTCCTCCTGCGCTTTCTACTTCAAGTTGAAAAGGAATCTTACTTTTTTCGGCAAGTGCAATGATGTTTCTGATGTAGGATTGACGGGGTATTCCGGAGTCACGCATGGAAATTGCAACACCTTTACCGTGTTTTACCCCACGTGTTACCCAAGTAATATCGGCAATCAATGCTTGATGAATGGCATATTTTTCACGCAAAAATTTAGCATAATATCCCACCGTACCTCCGCTGTGTTCTTCGTAAGTGGAAAATACGATTGCACCATCTTCAAGTGTTTCTGCGAGTTTTAAGGCAGTCCAAACGCCCAAGCGGTTGTCCATGTAACAACACTGAATATGGTCTTTAGAATCGCGCCAAATGGATTTAAACGTAAGCGATGTGCCGCGATCGATCGGACGTTTGAAAATGTACTCGAGCGATCGACTGCCATCGTGGTGATCAATTACCATCAGTTCACATTCAATTTTACCTTTGGAATCTGTTCCCACCAAAACATCGCCATCTCCGGGAACAGGTCCTCCAATGCGTATCAGTTGTCGGTCGTATGCTGCGGTGTAACCAATGGAATCCATGTGGGCAAAAACTGCAGTTCGTGGTTTTCCGAAAACCAAAATAATGCCGTCCTGAAAATCTTTTCCTGCGTGGATCACGGGTTGGACTTTCCAATGCTTTTTGTTTTTGCGAACGTAATCCAAAACAAAACGTGTCATTCCTCCTTCATCTCCGCTGGGCGCGTGAATCCCGCATAGTTTTTTTAGCAATGAAAAATCGGATATGTTTTTTGTGTTGCTCATTCGTTTTGTATTTCTGGTGAAAGATCAGGAATGTATTTCCATTTTGATTTCGCCATTTCCAGATGCTGTAAAGGTAGGGCAATTTCCATCGTGCTGATGTTGTCAAGTTGCTGCGAAAGGATGCGTGCTTTTGATTCCCTGAGCGAACGCATCACCTCATTGTAACGTTCGTATGGAAAAGAAAGCGTGCATGCTACTTCTACATCGCGCGAAATAATTTCGGCATGTTCAAGGGCATCTTGTGCTGCAGTTTTGTAGGCATGAATCAGTCCGCTTGCTCCGAGTTTTGTACCTCCGAAATAACGAACAACAACCACTAAAACATTGGTCACTTCAAAGGACAACAATTGACCATGAATAGGCTTTCCTGCGGTTCCGGATGGTTCCTGATCATCGTTGGCACGGTAATGTTTTCCATCTGCACCCAAGCGAAAGGCATAGCAATGGTGACGAGCATCGTGGTGTTTTTTGCGCAGATCGTTTAAGATGTTTTTGATTTCTTCTTCATCGCTTACCGGAAAAGCAAATCCCAGAAATTTACTTCCTTTCTCTTTGTACAATCCTTCCGCTGCACAAGCAATGGTTTTGTAAGAAGTAACCATATCAGGAAATCGCAATTAATGCAATAGCCGCAATACTCATTCCTAATCCAATCCAGTTGAGCAAGGAATAACGTTCTCGGTAAAAAATAAGTCCAACCGCAGCCGAAGTAACAACAATTCCGATGTTGTTTACGGGTATCAATACACTGCTGTCCCAAGAACTTTCCTGAAAAGCAAGCAGTAAAAAATGAATGGAAAAATAATTGGGAACCCCCAAACAAATACCTCCCAGAATATCTTTTATCTGCAAAGGATTTTTTCGGATGAAGAGTTGGTAGAGGAAAATAAATAAGCCGATAAAAGCCGCAGTGCCAAACAGGTAGGCAGAAAAGAGCGACTGACTTACACCTTGCAAATGGTATTGTTCGGTGTATTTTAAAAGCGTATCCGAAGTGCCACTGCCTAAAAAAATCACTACCGGAAAAAGCCAGGCAAAGGAAGATTTGGTGACTTGTGTACTGTTTTTTTTCAGCGCTGTGAAAATAACTCCTGCAACGGCTAATACAATTCCAAAAATCAATAAAACATTCAAATCATCTCCATACAAAAAGGCAGCTGCAATGACCGGAATCACAAGAGACATCTTATTCGAGACACTGGTAATGGCTAGTCCGTTTTGTTGTGAACTCAAGGCAATGACAAAAAACAAACTGATGAAAATAGTTCCTGTAATAAGTGCAAATGGAAACCACGAACTCTGCAGTGCTTCTGCATTTGGAGTGCTGCCTGCAAAAAGAAATCCGGTAGTGGCTGCAGTAAGGTAATTGAAAATGATACCGTATAAATTGTTGACCTTATGCTTTTCGAAAAACTTGAAAATCACCAGCAATGAAGTCGAGAAAAATATGCTAAGCAAGAGGTAGATCATGCGTGTAATTGATGAAAGGAAATGAGTAATCGATCTTCACCACATGCATGTGTTTCATTTGCAGCAAAACGGAAATCAGGTGCTTTTGTTCCTTCAACCAAACGCAAGGGCGCATAAAAAACGCGCGATTCATCCCAATATCCACTTTCAATCAAGGCATTCAATGTATAAGCGCCACCTTCTACTAGCACAGAAAGGATGTTCATGCGGTAAAGTAAATCCAAAAGCGATGGAAGCATATTGTCCCAATCGATAATACGGTAAAGCAAATGACCCTCGTCATCGTGACGTTTTTTATTGACAATAATCGTTTTGGTTTCGTTGGAGAACAATTTTAAATTTTTTGGTAATTCAAGATGTTTGTCCAATACAATACGCACAGGTTGTCGACCAAAATATTCCCTTGCCGTAAGTTGTGGATTGTCAAGCAAAGCCGTGTTCTTTCCCACCATAATGGCCATTTCTTCTGTCCTCCAGCGGTGTACCAAAACGCGACTTTCATCTCCGGAAATACGCGCCGGAAGATCCGTTTCATGCAATCGTTTCTGATCGATGAATCCATCAAGCGATTGCGCCCATTTGAGGAGGATGTATGGTCTTTTTTGGGTATGAAATGTAAAAAAACGTCGGTTGAGGTGACGAGCTTCTTTTTCGAGAACACCTGTAATGACCTCTATCCCTGCGGCTGTTAAACGATCTATGCCTTTGCCGTTTACTGCTTCAAATGGATCACGACAAGCAATCACCACCTTCGGAATACCACACGACACAATCAAATCCGCACATGGCGGTGTTTTTCCGTGGTGTGCGCAAGGTTCAAGTGTGACATACAAGGTGGCACGCAAAAGCAAGGATTTGTCTTCGACCTTTTGAATGGCAACAACCTCAGCATGTGGTCCACCGAAAACATGATGAAATCCTTCTGCAATTATTTTTCCATCCACTACAATCACGCAACCCACCATTGGATTCGGTTCTACCAATCCAATCCCCTTTGCTGCCAATTCCAGCGCGCGTTGCATGAAGATTTCGTGCGACATGAGGTAAAGTTAATCAATCCCTACAAACCAAAGCGGGGATACGGTATCTTTGTGGTATGCAATTGCCATCCGACAATCGTTTTATCACCACGCGTAAGCGTTTTCATGAGGTATTGGATGAAGAATACGGACCTGAAGAAGTGAATGCATTTCTGGCTGTTTTATGCAATGCTTATTTGCAGTGGAATAGAGCAGATATGGTTTTGCATGCGAACCGACCTTTGAGCGAATCTGAATTGTTGAAGTTCCATTTTGCATTGAAGGAATTGCTAAGCGGAAAACCTTTGCAATATATTCTGGGTGAAAGTCATTTTTTAGGACTCCGGTTTTTAGTCAATGAACATGTGCTAATTCCTCGTCCCGAAACCGAGGAGTTGGTGATGCATATTCACCATTCCCTTGCAAAAAAAAACACAGCGCACATTTTGGATATTGGTACAGGAAGCGGTTGTATTCCTGTTGCCTTGAAGCATTTGAACGCACATTATACAACAGAAGCATTGGATGTTTCTGAAAAGGCTTTGGAAGTGGCTCGCGAAAACGCAAGACGAAATCAAACGGAGGTTTTGTTTCATCTTTCGGATATTCTCAAGGATGAGTATATCGCTTGGGAAAAAAAATGGGATCTTATCGTTTCGAATCCGCCTTATATATTGGAAGAGGAAAAGGAGCAAATGAAACGCAATGTGCTGAATTTTGAACCTCATTTAGCCTTGTTTGTGAACGATAAGG
>JBIKKU010000186.1:0-6334 GCA_044360245.1 Flavobacteriales bacterium
TTCCGCCACCATGGCCCAAACCAAATCTTCAGGTGATACCACCGTATTGCATAAAGTGAAGTATGCCAATGGTAAACTCTCTGCATACGGCTGGATGCTTAAATCCACCGGAAATGGCAGAGCAACCTGTTGGGATCCACAAGGCAAAGTAATGTTTGATTCGGAAATCAGTCGCAATCACGGACATCATTCTGTTCAATTTGAACACCATGCCAACAAGGTCGTAAGCAAAGTGGAAGAATCCTCTGCCCCTGATGCGGGAATTCAATGGTACCAATCGACTTATTATTTTGATGAAAAAGGAATAAAAACCGGAGAAAATCATCAAAGTCATGACGACCAATTGCATGTCAGAATCCAAGAACCTTATGTAGTTCCTCAAAAAGAAACACAGCAATGTGCCATTCTTTACAACAACGAAACCTGGTTCATCAATCAAACCGAATTCACCTTGGTTGTAAGTTACACCGCAAGAAACGAAACCAAAACCGACACTCTTGCCTCAGGGGACACGCTAAAAATTGGCGACATGATTCAGGCGCAATTCTTTGAAGACCCGTCAAAAACGGCAACTTTCCGAGCTACACCTCTTAAGAAAAACAAACGTTCTGCAAAGTGGGAATTTACTTTTCAGAAAGTGGGTGAAGTCAAAAAAAATCCATCGTGCATGAGTTATTATTTTGTCATTGGACAACGATTGATTCCCCGGAAAAAAGAAAAATAAACTACTTCTTTGCCAATTCCACAAGACTCGCACCTTCTTCATTGTAAAGTGTGTCCGTAACAGTAAATTTTGGTTCTTCTTCATTTTTCATTCCCATTGGGGGACCATGTTGATCGGATTTCATTTTCAACAAATACACACGATCATATTCCGCAAAAAGTGAAGCATCCATGCTGCGGTCTTGAGCCACGGGAATGCGCGTAAACCAATTGGTCCACCATTCCAATCCATGTCGGGTTACAATAATTTTTGTCCCGTTCTCTTTTTGCAAAACTTCTGCAATACGCAACAATTGATGCTTTTGAGCAATGCTTATTACGGGTTGTTTCATGTAAACCATCATTGGAATCCCTACGATTACAATCAAGATCATTGTTCCTTGCACTATCCCGGAAAATCGGATGTTCATGTATGGAAACAATTCCACAAAAACAAGCACCTGAAAAATCCCAGCCATCAACCCCAATCGCATGTAGAAATCTTGCGCAAAAACCGGAAAGGAAAACAAAACACCGGTAAGCAGCGAGGCATACAAAAATACTTTTCTGTGGTGATTAACAATTGCTTTTCGATTTCGAATGAAAACAATCATCAAAAAAATCATGAGCAATATGGCTGCGATATCGGGTGGATTGATAAAAAAACCACCGGGTCCTTTTCCGTTGCTTCTAATAAAAATACTTGCAAGCGACTCAAATAACCGCATGGTTCTTTTGGCATCGAAAAGATAACTCAATGCTATTAAACCTGACATTGCAAGCAACATGGGAACAAGTGCTTTTTTTCGAAACTTGAACAGCAATCCACTCATCAGAAAAACCACACTAACCGAAAATGCTCCGAAATGCGTTAATCCAACTATCAGTAGAAAAACCAAACTTTGAAATAAGTCTTTGCGGTTTTCATGCAATAAATAGTCTCTGAATTTCCAGATAAAAAACCAGATAAACGGAAGTGCAAATGCGTTTTTCTGAAAGTCACCAAACATCATTAAGGAACCTGTTCCAAAAACCAGGAAAACACCCAGTATACATTGAACGGACCATTTCAGTTTTAAATCCATTTTATACAAAGGCCACAAAAGCAGCGGAAGTGCAATCGCTTCAACTATTTTAATGAGGACAATTAAATCATCGCCTGTCATTTCCACTCCGAACAAGGAAAACAATTTGGAGAAAAGCGCTAAGACATAGAAATACAAAGGGAAATCAGGAAAACCCAATTGACCATTTTCCAAAATGGATCGAACCTGCACCGGATAATAACCGCCGTTCATTCCCGGAATCAATTCCATGGAAAAACTAAACCAAAGCCGTATCAAAACCGATACTCCAAACAGTATATAAAACCAATGACGCCGCTTCATTTGCATGTTCCAAATTTGACGAGGATTTTGAATATTTCCTTCGGTATGAGGCTAAGTAGATTATTATTGAGGAGTACCCTTTTTCCACCAACAAAAAAACTAATCGAAAATTCGGTTTATCTTTAGCACATGCAAAAAGCAGGACCTATTGGCGTGTTTGATTCCGGATATGGCGGATTAACAGTTTTCAAGGAAATTGTCCGTGCTTTACCTGAATACGATTTCATCTACCTCGGCGATAATGCGCGTGTTCCATACGGAAATCGTTCTTTCGAAACCGTATACAAATACACGCTCGAATGCGTGAATCATTTGTTTGAAATGCAGTGCAATCTGGTCATTCTTGCCTGCAATACGGCTTCTGCAAAAGCCTTGCGCACCATTCAGCAAAACGACCTCACCAAACGAACAGATTACCGTCGTGTACTTGGCGTGATTCGTCCAACGGCAGAGGTGCTTGGCGATTACAGTAAATCGGGACAAGTGGGGATTTTTGCAACTCAGGGTACTGTTGCGTCTGAATCCTACATTATCGAAGCACATAAACAATTTCCAGCATTAAAGGTCACACAAGAAGCTTGTCCGATGTGGGTGCCTTTGGTAGAAAACAATGAATTCGACACACCGGGCGCTGACTATTTTGTAAAAAAACACATTCATTCTTTGCTGCATCATGCTCCTGACATCGATACCATTTTGTTGGCATGTACGCATTATCCTTTGCTGGAGAAAAAAATCCTTGAGTATTTGCCCCCGGGAATCCGGCTATTGGCTCAGGGTGAAATTGTGGCAAAAAGCCTGAAAGATTATCTGGATCGTCATCCTGAAATGGAAAACCTCTGCACAAAATCTGCCTCCAGAACCTTCTACACCACTGAATCAACCGAGGATTTTAACCGAAAAGGAAAAATCTTTCTTGGGGAAGACATCCAATCGCGGCATCTGGAACTCTAACCGAAACGTTAAGTCTGCCTGAAGTTTGTCTACACCATTGGTACTTGACGTTTTTTTCCATTAAATTTCCTTCATGATCTGTAAGCGATATGCAATGCTTTGGGGATTGTTTTTTCTTCCCTTCGCAGTAATGGCGGGAAATGACAATTTACCGGTTGGTGCCAGAAGTGCCGGATTAGCTCACACGAGCGTGACTTTAACCGATGTTTGGTCGACACACCACAATCAGGCCGGTTTAGCTTATCTGGATGCCCCCACTTTTGCCCTGAACTACGAAAACAAATTCATGCTCAACAATGTAGGTCTAGGTGCATTGGCCATTGGCATTCCCACTCGCAGCGGTACTTTCGGACTATTGCTGCATTCACACCAAGTACTCGACTATGCCGAAAACAAATACAGCCTTTCTTATGGAAGAAAATTGGCTGAACGTTTTTCGGTTGGACTTGCCTTGAATTACAATACCATTCGCTTTCCGGATGTGTATGGAAAAAGCAATGCTCTTTCTGCCGATCTTGGATTTCGCGTTGAAATCAGCAAAGAGCTTACTGCTGCCGGACACGTATACAACCTCAACCGCGCAAAACTCAATACAGGAACCACCGAATACATTCCAACCATCATGCGTTTTGGTTTGAATTATTCTTTTTCGAAAAAAGTTTTTCTTGCAGCCGAAGCACAAAAAGATTTGGACGCTCCGCTGGTTATTCGTGCCGGCGCGGAATACAAAGTCATTGATCAATTGGCCATTCGCATCGGAGTTTCTACCAATCCCACACTGAATGCTTTTGGTTTCGGATTGTATCTTAAAAATTTCGTGTTGGATGTTGCCGCATCATGGCACCAAACCTTAGGATTCACACCTCAATTGGGCATGAGTTACCGCATTGCCAAAAAGGAAAACCCCACGCAGGAACAACCATGAAACGCTTTGCGCTCATCTTATTTGTCTTACTGACCCTTCAAGGTTTTGCGCAGGAAATGGATCCGCAAAAACAAGCGGTTATTGAACAACGCATTGAATTGATTTCTGAAGCAATTGGCGATGAGGAAGCAGATTTCAACACCCTGTTCGATGATTTATCTTATTACTACGACCATCCCATCAACCTGAACAACACCACGCGCGATGAATTGCAGGAATTGATGATGTTGTCGGAAATTCAGATTACCGCCTTATTGGAACACATCGAACGGAATGGAAAACTGATTAGCATTTACGAATTGCAAGCTGTTCCCGGATTTGATCTGGCAACCATCAACAACATTCTTCCCTTTGTAATGGTGCGCGACAACTTCAATGCACCACATGCCAATTTCAACACCCTGATGAAAGACGGAACGCATGAAGTTTTTCTGCGTTGGTCAAAAACACTTGAAGCAACAGAAGGGTTCCTCCCCACCACCGACAGCGCTTTGGCAGAAAGTCCGAATTCACGTTACCTCGGTTCAGCCGATCGCTTGTATTTCCGTTACCGCTACCGATTTGGCAATTCCATTTCCTTTGGAATAACAGGAGAAAAAGATGCCGGAGAACAATTTTTCCAAGGCGCTCAAAAAAATGGATTTGATTTTTATTCTGCTCATTTATTGGTGCGAAATATCGGTATGATCAAAACCGCCGTGGTGGGCGATTATCAGGTTTCTTTCGGACAAGGCCTGACTTTTGCCACGGGAATAGCCATGGGCAAGACTTCCAATTCGCTCAACATCAAACGCACGGCAAATGTATTGCGACCATATACTTCCGTTGATGAAAATCAATTCATGCGCGGTGCGGCAATTACATTTGGTGTAAAAAAATTCGAAATCACTGCTCTATTTTCTTACAATAAAGTTGATGCCAATCAAGTAGGTTCCGCAGATACCAATGCCACCGACGAAGAACTGTTTGTGGTGTCATCCTTGCAAACTTCAGGATTACACTCTACCCCATCTGAAATTGAAGACAAAGATGCTGCAACTGTAATGCACTACGGCGGTCACGCTGCATGGAAAACCAAAAGAAGTAACTTTGGCGCAACAGCAGTGTATACAGGAGTCTCACCGGGACTGGAAAAATCCATTACACCTGCCAATCAATTCGATTTTCAAGGAGATCATAATGTAGTTACCGGAATTGATTTCAACCACATTTGGCGCAACCTGAATTTTTTTGGTGAAGTATCGCGAAGTCAAAATGGTGGAATGGCCATGCAATCGGGAATTCTTGCCTCACTCGATCCTCGGTTTTCACTAACCGTTGTGTACCGCAATTACGCAAAAAATTACCAGGCACTTTTCGCCAACGCACTTGCCGAAGGCTCTCGTCCGGTAAACGAAAAAGGATTATACATCGGCGCAGAAGCACGTTTCAATGCGCAATGGACCCTCAATGCTTATTTCGACAGCTTCGAAAGTACTTGGTTGAAAAGCACCATTAATGGACCAATGCGCGGCATGGAATACCTCATGCAACTCAATTGGCGACCTAATAAAAAAATGGACATGTATTTCCGTTTCCGTCACCGCAACAAAGCAGAAAATAGTCCGGATGATGTTGATGATATTGAAGTCCTTTTGGATAAAGCACAAAACAATTACCGCTTTCAATACGGACATAAACTAAGTGATGCTCTCAGCATTCGCACACGATTGGAATACACCGAAGTCTTTTTTACGGGAAGAGAAAAAGAACAAGGATTTCTCATGTATCAGGACATTGTTTGGAAACCAAAAGAATACCCGGTATCCTTGACTTTCAGGTATGCCTTGTTTGATACAGACTCTTACGATTCGCGTTTGTATGCTTTTGAAAATGATGTGTTGTATTATTATGCCATTCCGAGTTTCTACGATCGCGGAACAAGGGTTTACGGAATATTCCGCTATCAGTTTAAAAAGAATTTTGACCTCTGGGTGAAATACAGTCAATCGCTTTACAACAACCGCACGACCATCAATAGTGGTTTAAATGAAATTCAAGGAAATAAAAAATCGGAATTAAGGATTCAGTTGCGATTGCGTTTTTGACCTAGCGGAAAAATCAGCATCCAGATTATTCCTCCAAAAAAATACATCAATACATCCCAATAGTCGCCCGTAAATCGTTGATCCCACCGGGGAAGCAGCACTTCAAACCAAACCGAAAAAACCAATCCCACCACAAGCAGGTGTAACCATCGTGTTTCGAAATCGGAACGGATTGTCCGGCGAATAAGGTATTCCATTCCTGTTAAAACAATGGGTAAGGCTATGGCATCTGCCACATAAGAGGATATGAAATAGAAATGGAATTCTGTTTTTTTCAG
>JBIKKU010000187.1:0-6333 GCA_044360245.1 Flavobacteriales bacterium
TGTGTAAGAACCGGGAGCAAGATTGGAATAGGTTACATCGCGTTTTAAACTCCATGGCGACCATTCCTCATCCACACCATCCAGTTTCCATTGGTACTTAACCGAAGCAGGATTTTTCAAATCGATTCCGATAAATTCAAATCCAATATGGTTTTCATCGTAATTCAATTTTAATCCGTCGAGGTATCCACCCCAGGCAGCTACATGAGCTGCAAAGCGGGTTTCAGAAAGGGGTTGATAAAAAAGATTGACGCCGGTTAATCTCAGTTTTGGTCCGATGGTATTTTTCTCCGCATGATCGGGCGTGAATCGTGTTAGTCCGTTGATGGTTCCAAACCAAATCGATCCGTCGGAGGTTTTGGTAACGGCATTCTGACAGGTTTCGATACCTTGAAATCCTTCTTGCTTTCCAAAATGTTTGATTTCTTTTACTTCCGAATTTTCATTGAGTATTACACGATCCACACCACTTTCTGAACCCACCCAAAGGTTGTTCTGATCATCGATTTCAATCAAATACAAATTATCGGAAGTTAGTCCATTGTCCCTGGTGAAGCGCATCACTTTCATGCCGCGGTAAATATCGATGCGCGACAAACCTCCTCCTCCTGTTGCTACCCATAAGTATCCGTTTTGGTCTTCGCGTATTCCACGAACAAGGTTACTGCTCATGCCTTCTGCGATGGTAAAACTTTTCATGCGCTCGGCATCAATCATTCCCAGTCCGCCTCCTTCGGTACCATACCAAATGCGTTTCATTTCATCGCGGTACAAACAATTCACGCGGTCGCGGAGTAGTCCATCTTTTTCTTTGAGTTTACTGATCTGATCGCTTCGAATAATGCTTAATCCTCCTCCTGCAGTGGCTATCCACAGGTTTCCCGACGCATCGCGCAACATGTCTTTGATCCAGTTTCCGCTCAATCCATCTTGGGTGCTTAAAGCGAAAAACTGTCCACCTTCAAATCGCCATAATCCTTTGCCTTCGGTTCCGAACCAATACACGCCATTGGTATCGCAAAAAATGGATTTCACTTTTTCTTCCACAAATCCATCTTCTGTTCCGAATCTTTTCACGTTTCCGTTTTTCCAGTTCATGCGCACCACTCCTTTTGCAGAGGTTCCCATCCACAATACGCTATCGCCTTCTGCACATATGGAGTACACATAATTTCCGGGCAAACCATTCTTCTCTGTATAGTGACGGAATTGCTCTCCCGAATAACGGGATACACCACCACCTGAAGTCCCAATCCATATATTGCCCCATGAATCGGCCATCAAGGCGCTGACGTGATTGTTACTCAGTCCTTCGCTTTCGGTGAAATGTGTTATCGTGCTGTCGCGATCGTGAATGCGGTAAATGCCTGCATCGTATGTTGCCAACCACCAATTTCCTTTGGTGTCGATGAGAATATCGTGAATGATTTTGCTTCCGAGTTGAGCGTTCCAATGCACAGGCACTGCGCGTTCATTTGAAAAGCGAAACAATCCACCACCGTATGTTCCCACCAATAAGGTTTGTGCATCCAACACACGAATGACGCGCACCAATACGTTGGTAAATCCGTCTTTGCGGTTGAACATTTTTACTTCCAATTTTCCGCCAATGGAGTCCAATCGGTTCAATCCGAAATCATCGCCAAACCACAATTTACCTTTTGGATCAATGGCTAAACAAGAAATGGTTCCGTTGTTGACTTCCCATTTCGATGTTGCTGCACGTATGAGCTCATTTTTGCGCAACACATAAAATCCTTTTGCCGTACCCAACCACAAATCGCCGTTTTTGGCTTCGGCAAGCGAACTCACGGATAAAGTCACTGAATCGCGTTCGGTACGGTAATTGGTGAATTTTTTCCCATCGTAAATACTTAATCCGATGTTGGTTCCTATCACCAATCTTCCTTTGGAATCAAGCATCATGCACAACACAAAATCATTGATCAATCCATCGCGCGAAGTGAAATTCCGAAAATTCAATCCATCAAAACGCGACACCCCTCCGCCTCTGGTTCCCATCCACAAATATCCCTGCGGATCTTCCACAATACAGAACACCTGCGATTGCGCCAAACCATCGCCCACCGAATAATTCCGGAAATTCACCTGTTGTCCATACCCCGAAAAAGGCATGCACATAAGCATTAGCAGGTATAAAAGAGAAAATCGCACTTGATCGATGAATGGATACACAAAGTAAGAAACTGTTTCCACAAAATCGAAGGTCAACCGCAGTATTCAGCATTGCCTTATCTTTATCCTGACATGAGCTTTCGTCCATTTCGACGCACGCGAAAATTTGTGCGAAAATACCGTTATCCCATTTTGTTGTTGTGGACAATTTTGGGGATTTGGTATTACTATGCACTACCGGAGCAATTGTTCAGCGACCCAACGAGTACTGTTGTTTACGATCGCAACGGAAACATTCTGGGTGCGCGCATTGCAGATGATGGTCAGTGGCGTTTTCCGCATAAAGAAAAAGTTCCTGAAAAATTTGCCAAGGCCATTGTGCAATTCGAAGACCGAAATTTTCACCAACACATTGGCATTTCTTTTCGGGGAATTGGTCGCGCCATCGTTCAAAACATTTCCGAAGGTCGCGTGGTAAGCGGCGGAAGTACGATTACCATGCAAGTTGTGCGTTTGATGCGCAAGGGAAAAGGCAGAACTTTTTACGAAAAAGGGATCGAAGCCATTTTAGCCACGCGTATTGAATTATCGTATTCCAAAGAAGAAATCCTCGCTTTCTATGCTTCCAATGCGCCAATGGGCGGAAATGTGGTTGGACTGGAAGCTGCAGCCTGGCGTTATTTCGGAAGAACTGCAGATCAGTTAAGTTGGGCAGAAACGGCAACATTAGCGGTTTTACCCAATGCACCGAGTCATATTTTTCCGGGAAAAAACCAAAAACGTTTGTTGGAAAAACGAAATCGACTTTTAGATCGTTTGTGCGAAACAGGTGCCATCGATACCAATACACTTTTGCTTTCGAAAGCCGAAGCTTTACCGCAAGCACCACCCCACTTGCCACAACTTGCGCCGCATCTCACCGATAAACTAATTGCATCGGGAAATAAAGGGAAACGAATTTCCACCACGATCGATTTCAAACTACAAGAACAAGTGGTGGACATTTTGAAACGTCACCATGAAAAATTAAAAGAAGACGAAATCTACAATGCAGCATGTTTGGTGTTGGATGTCAACACCGGAGAAGTATTGGCTTACGTTGGCAATGTAGAAAACGATGATCCCGAACACGGTAGCGCAGTGGATATCATTACCGCACCACGAAGCACGGGAAGCATCCTAAAACCTTTGCTGTATGCAGGAATGCTGCACGATGGACTGATTACACCGCATCAACTTTTTGCAGATGTCCCCACGCACATTTCCGGATATTCACCAAAAAATTATTCGCAAAAATACGATGGTGCTGTTCCTGCGGGACGAGCATTGGCGCGTTCGCTGAATATTCCGGCGGTACGGATGCTGCAACAATACACCATTCCGAAATTTCATTACCTGCTGAAAAAATTAGGCATGAGTACTTTGCATCAACCCAGTGCGCATTATGGATTGGCACTGATTCTTGGTGGTGCAGAAGCGAATTTATGGGACCTTGCTTCCATTTATGCCAACATGGCCAGAAGTTTGAATCAGTATCCGGAATACAAACTCAACATTCGCGATATGGCGCATTATGTGCAGACGGATCAATTCGGAACACGCGAAAAGATGATTGGAAATCAAGAGCCCTTGCTCAATCCTGCTGCGGTATGGTTTACGTTTCAAGCCATGGTGGACGTGGCGCGTCCGGATGAAGAAGCACATTGGCAAACTTTCAATTCTTCATCACGCATTGCATGGAAAACAGGAACAAGTTTTGGTTTTCGCGATGCATGGGCCATTGGTGTCAATCCTAAATATGTAGTAGCTGTATGGGCCGGAAATGCAGATGGCGAAGGTCGTCCGGGCTTGATTGGCATCGAAGCAGCTGCTCCCATTTTGTTTGACGTATTTAGTCGACTTCCACGCACGCCTTGGTTTCGCACGCCATACGATGAGATGGAAAAAGTAGCCATTTGCCGTTGGAGTGGACATCGTGCTTCTGAGATTTGTACTCCATGCGATACGGTTTATGTGCCAAGAACTTCTCTGCAAACCGTTGTTTGTCCCTACCATCAATTGGTCCACCTCGATGCTCAAAAAGAATTGCGTGTCTCTGCCGACTGTGAAGACCCGCAAAACATGCGACATGAATCTTATTTCGTTCTGCCTCCGGTAATGGAATATTATTTCAAAACCAGAAATCCTACTTACCGCGTCTTACCTCCTTTCCGCGAAGATTGCATGCCTTTGAGCGATGAATTGCCGATGGAAATTTTGTATCCGAAAAAACCTTCGAAGATTTATATTCCAATCACCTTAGATGGTGAACGCGGAAAAACCATTTTCGAAATCACCCACCGCGATCCGAATGCAGAAGTGCATTGGCATTTGGATGAACTCTACCTGGGAAGTACGACTACCATTCACCAAATGGAACTTGCCCCGGCACCCGGAAAACATACTTTAACGCTGATTGATGAAAAAGGAAATAGAATCAGTCAGACTTTTGAAGTCCTTGAACGCTAATTTCAAGATTGGTTTTTCAGTCCGATAAAAGTGGATGATTGCTTCATTCATCACCATTCATCGATTTAAGCCTCCTGTTCCATGCGGATGATTTCCTGTTGAGCGTTTCGGATTTCGCGAATGGAAAGCAGGAGAAAAACTGCTTCAAAAATGCGCAAACCGGCCATTACGGGCGACAACCAATAATTGTCGATCATAAACGAAATAGCATCCTGTTCTGAACCGCTAAAACGAAACATCACCGAAACCTGATAAGCGAAAGGCAGCCATAAAAACAACCACCAAGCCAATAAATAGGCAGATTTTCGGTATTCCTGCCAAGCTGATTTATCTTTTTCGCGAAGGGCAATCGTTCCGGTATAAATTTCTTGCATTGCTGCGTAGGGCAGATAAAAAGAGGCCACGGGAACAAAAAACCACAATACCGAATAGGCAGGTTCAAAACGCATATCGGGAAGTTCTCTTTCTTGCAAAAACTTATTGGATTCGTATATCCATTTCAGCACCAGAAAAGAGGAAAGAATATTTACCACTGCTGCCACAAGTGAAACATTCGCATAAACCGAGTCCTTACCCTTTTCCTGCAACAAATCTTCGATGGAATCAGGAACATGATTGGCAATGGACAATAAAAATCCGGCATCCATGACTGACATCCATAAAAGCAATAGCAGATTTAGGACGATACCTGCAATGGCAAAATTCGCGAGCGGTGTTAATTCAAAAAACAAAAACCTGCGCATGAAATTCAAAAATAGTTGTCGGTACAATGTTAAGGATTAATCCCTCATAAAAACAGGAATTAAATCGAATCATCTGTTTCCTTTTCATTCCATACAAACCAAAAATACACTTTCAGATAACCTAAAACTGAGCAAAGAATTCACACCAACATCACATGTGAAGCAAATCACGTTTTTGCTCACCCCTTCCGAAACCACTATAATAAAAAGGATTTCAATGGCATTGATCCATTTTTGGTTTAGGTAGATTTCCTAAAACTGACTTTATAATTCGGGCATATTGCGATTCGTTCTTTGCACCGAATCAAAACCCGTGATAAATGAAAAAAGAATTACTTCTTCTTGCATCAGTTTTTGGACTGAGTGCCGGAGCGATGGCTCAGGTGAATCTGCAGCATCATTCCCACACCCCGACGCTGGTGAATGTTAACACAAGCAATTTCCCTACAGTGGTTGCAAAATCACTCATTTCCAGTGCCGACACACTTGCTCAAACACCGTCTTACCGTTTTGGTGGTTCAGCAGATGGATCAGGAATTCTCCGCAATTCCGACAGCACCTTTTTCCTTATTGTAAATCACGAAGACAACTTTGCCGTATCGCGTATTTTATTGGACATGACTTTCATGCCCATCAGCGGCGAATATATTTTGAATTCAAACGCAGGAATGTGGCGTCTTTGTTCAGCAACAATGGCAACACCCGAAGTACACGGATTTGGTCCGATGTTCCTTACTTGCGGTGAATCGAGTGTAGAATCTATGACACACATGGTAAATCCTTTTGGAAATGCTGTAACCGATTCAACCATTGCTGCCAACACCACGTTAGCTGTTGGATTAGGAAGATGGAATGCAGAAAACGCGCTTCCATTGCCTAAGGAAGCTTATCCCGGTCAAACCATCGTGCTTATCGGTGATGACGATTCAGGTCCTGATGGTGGTCA
>JBIKKU010000188.1:0-6330 GCA_044360245.1 Flavobacteriales bacterium
CATGGATCCCATCGTGAGGAAAAAAGTAAACGGTGAAGAAATTTTTCTCTCAGAAAAGTTAAAGCGTTCCTACATCAGCGGTATGAGAAGCTGCTTTTCGAAAATGTGGGATGAGTTGATGAAGTAATTATCTTTCTATACTTCTAAGGATTTTTTTGCACTATTTCTTTTTCTT
The DNA here is from genome assembly GCA_044360245.1 of Flavobacteriales bacterium. Classification (GTDB taxonomy): domain Bacteria; phylum Bacteroidota; class Bacteroidia; order Flavobacteriales_D; family UBA2798; genus UBA2798. The sequence continues at coordinate 176 of JBIKKU010000188.1, forward strand.
CCACATCTCGATTTAGTTTGTTCAAAACATTTTGGCACAGAAATTGGCTAAGGAGCATTCAAAGCCTACTTTGTAACTCTAATTATCAGCTATGAAACAAATTTTTACGCTCTTTTTCGCGCTTGCCATGACTGCAATGGCCGTAGCGCAAGGTAAATCCAATGTGGTGGTCTTTTCGGAAGACGGAGACCAGTTTTATGTGGTGGTAAATGGCATTCGCCAGAATACCAATCCCGAAACCCATGTGAAAGTTTCCGGATTCACTGCCGGAAGTATCAATCTGAAAGTCATTTTTAAAGACAGCAAACTCAAACCTATTTCAAAAAATTTCCCTTCGGAAGCAGGTAAAGAATATACCTTCAAAATCAAACGCAAAAAAGGTACTCCTGTAATGCGTTATTTCGGGGAAGTTGCCATTGAATCTTCTGCAGCTTCAGGAGCTGTTGATGTGGCTTATCATCCAACAGAAACTCCGGTTGCGGTTACAACTCCCGTGAACACCAACACTACAGTGAACACCAACGGTACAACAACATCCGGTGGAACTGTGGTAACCAAAACCACCGAAACGGTAACCACTACCACTTCCGGAAACGGAGGAACGACTACCACCAATGCAGGCGGTGTTCAAACTTCTACCAATGTAAACTCTACCACTACCACAACTCCTGCTGGTTCCGAAAATGTAAACATGAATGTAAACATGAACGGAATGGGCGTGAATATGAATGTGAATGTAAGTGGAAACGGAATGGGAACCACTACCAGCACTCCCGAAGGAAGCGTAAACACAAGTACTACTGCAGGTCCCAATGGAGTAGGCACAAGCATGAATACTCCCGGAGGAAATGTCAATACCAATACAACCGTTACCAATAACGGAATGGGAACAACCATGAATACACCGGGTGGAAATGTCAATACCAACACCACGGTAACCAACAATGGCATGGGAACAACCATGAACACCCCGGGCGGAAATGTGAACACCAATGTACAGGTCAACGGTACACAAACTTCTTCACATTCTTCTACAACAACTACTACCACAACTACTACGACCACTTCATCGGGAACTACCGGTAGCGGCATGAATACCAATTCAACTGTTACCAATACTACACCTGTAACTACATCTGCAGGATGTGGAAGAGCAATCACCGATGCGGAATTCAAAAAACAACTCAAAACCATTACCGATGCAGGTTTCGATGAGACCAAATTGAAAATGGCCAAAATGTTGGTGGACGGAAATTGCCTGAATGCAGCGCAAGTAAAAACCGTGATGGATGCATTTGGATTTGATGAATCCAAACTCGATTTCGCCAAGTATGCTTACCATAAAGTGCTTGATCCGGCTAATTACCTTACCGTTACCGAAGCGCTTGATTTCGATGCTTCGAAAGATGAACTCCTTGATTACATCAACGCCAACAAGCGTAAGTAATTTCGAAAAATTTGAAGGTCAGCCCGTTCATGCTATGAATGGGCTGATTTTTTTTTGAAGGGGTTCATCCTGTTTACTTAAAGCTTATTTTTACAGACATGAAGAAAGCCTTTCATCTTTCGGATAAGGACCAGGAAGAAATTGCCTTCCTGCGCAGCATGTTGCAAAAACTCGGATTTTCATTGTCCACTGTAACTCAGGAAAACATTGAAGACGCGCGCTTGTTAAACATGATGCATGAAAATACCAAACGAAACTTGGTGGATGTTGAGGTGGTGATGGCTAAACTGGAGAAGAAATGAAAGTGCAATTCATGGAAAGTTTCCTCATCGATTTGGATGCAGTTACCCATGTAACGGTAAAAAAACAAATCATTGAACTTATCGATGAATTGGAGCTTTCCCGAGACCTCAGAGATCATGCGCATTTCCGTGAATTGCCCGGTGAAGGATTTTACCGTTTGAAAATAGGGGATTACCGCATTGGTTGTCAGCTCGAAAACGATGTGCTTACTTTTTCGCGCATCGTTCATAAAAAATTTATTTCATGAAAACAACCGGATCGCTTATTCGCATTGCTGCGCTGCTTATGGCTTTGGCCGTGGTATTGGGAGCACTTGGCGCGCATACTTTAAAATCGAAACTTAGTCCGGATGCACTCATGAGTTTTGAAACAGGAGTGCGTTACCATTTGTTGCATGGATTGGCCATTTTGGCACTTGCTGCTTTGTCGCCTTACCTCGATCCGAAAAGAATGCGCCTGATTGCCGCTTTATTTCTTTCGGGAATTCTCTTTTTTTCCTTTTCCATTTACCTGCTTGCCACCCGCGAAATCAGTGGACTAGGTGATGGTATCAAATTCCTCGGACCGGTTACTCCTTTTGGCGGATTATTGATGATAGCCGCTTGGATCGTTCTGGCATTTTCCATTTCAAAAAAACAAGCATGAGCGATTACGCCTTTTACCAACAACATCTGCGCAAATTGGCCGATGTGATGTTTTCTACTGCCATCTTGCAATGGGACCAGGAAACCTATATGCCACCCAAAGGAGCAGCCATGCGCGCACAGCAACTGGCTACCATGTCGGGCATTGCACATGAAATAAGCATCGACAAAAACTTTGCGGAAACCCTACGTCGACTCGGGAGCGATAACACCCTTGATCCGCGACGGAAAAAGAATATTGCACTTTCACTCAAGGACCTTACCACACGCGAAAAATACACCACCGCATTTGTGGAAGAAATGACCATGGCAGTGGCTGAAGCTTTTAATGCATGGCAAGAAGCAAAAACCAAAAGTGATTTTTCACTTTACCAAACACAACTCGAAAAACTCATCGCACTTAAACGCAAGGAAGCCGATATTTTAGGATACAAAGATCATCCTTACGATGCCATGATCGATCAATACGAGCCCGGCACCACCACGTCAGATATCGACAAATTGTTTGGTGATGTAAAAACAAAATTAGCGCCCCTGCTCGCCGAAATTGCAAGCAAAAAACAATTGCGCGATGATTTTATGTACCGACGCTACGACAAGCAAAAACAATGGGATTTAGGCATTGAACTGTTGCAGCAAATGGGGTACGATTTTGAAGCAGGACGACAAGATGTTTCTTCCCATCCCTTCACCATCCATTTCAATGCGCAAGATGTAAGGGTAACCACACGTACCTCCGAAGACAACCTTCATGAAATGATTTGGAGTACCATACATGAGGGCGGACATGCACTTTACGAACAAGGCATCCGCACCGAAGATTACGGATTACCTGCCGGAGAAGCATGTTCATTGGCCATACATGAATCGCAATCGCGCTTGTGGGAGAATGTGGTCGGACGATCACTTCCATACTGGAAAGCCAATTGGAACAAACTCCACAAGTATTTTTCGGAAGAGTTAAATGACGTGAGTGTAGAAGAATTTTACGGCGCCATGAATTTGGTGAGTCCTTCGCTTATCCGCACCAATGCTGATGAATTGACGTATCATTTCCATATCCTCATTCGTTTTGAAATTGAAAAAGGATTGATGGACGGAAGCATTCAGGTGAAAGATTTGCCTGAAGTCTGGAACAGCAAATACAAAGCCTATTTGGGACTGGATGTTCCTAACGATGCACAAGGAGTGCTGCAGGATATCCATTGGTCGCACGGTTCCATTGGATATTTTCCGACATACTCCCTGGGAAGTTTTTATGCCGCACAATTTTTTGCTGCCGCGAAAAAACAAATCAGCGGATTGGAATCCTCGATAGAAAATGGTGACATGAAACCCTTGCTGAATTGGTTACGCGTAAACATTCACGATCACGGAAAATTATACAGTGCAACGGATTTGGTTGAAAAAGTAAGTGGTGATAAGCCCGATTTCCGTTATTTCATGGAATACGCCGAAAATAAATACAGGGCCATTTACAAGTAATGCTTGTTATTTTTTTCGATTTAAACCAAAACAAAACCGGTAACGTATCGCCCAGGTTCTGCCTTTGGAATAGAAGGTTCTGCTGTTTTCGGGTTCATTGAAGTAATAGGCATGCCCTTGCATCACATGTCCATTACCAATGAAGCCTTGTGCTTCAATTTCGTGCCGGTATTGTTTAGTGCCACCCAGAACAAGACCCAAAGAAGGCGATAACAAAATACCGTTGGAGGAAGAATGGCTTAGGTCAAACCGATAATTACTTCCTGTAATGTTGTAACTGGAATTTCCGAAAATGGAAATGGGATCATACACCATTCCAAAAGCAGCCATTAATCCATGCCTGCGCCCCACACGAATGATGCTCTTGATGCGCAAGGGAAAACAACGCATTCGGATTTTAGAAGTTGTTAAAGTTTCGTCTTTGTATTGCATTAAAAAAGCGGGTTGAAAAAATCCCCATCCGCTTTCCAAATACAATCCTTCTGTCATCCTGAAGAGCACATCAATGCCAACATAAGGAGCGGGAACTGTAGCCACCGAAAAATCAGTAGCGGGACCTTCACTCCTAATCATGCTATAGGAAGCACCAAGGTATGGACCAAAATACCATCTGGGATCTTTTTGGGAATGGACATTTGTCGACATAAAAATGACCAAAAATACCGAGGGCATTAACCGCATACTTGATAACGGAAAAAACCGTTGAATCGTATTCAGGATTTCTTTTTCGGATAACCCAGCAAAAGCGAAGTCAGAATAGGAACTACAAAAACACCGACCGTTAAAATGGACAAATACAAATCCGCTTCCTCTCCATCCAGGAAATGGGTAAGTGCAGTATCCGGATAAAAATGCGTGAAGAAGGAAATGGTGAGCTTAATACCTAAAATTCCAATCACCACGAAAGCAGCAGTCTCCAGAAAAGGATATTTTTCCATCAAACGCACAAACGCTTGTGCTACGAAACGCATCGCGAGAATACCGATGAATACGCCAATCCAAACCAAATACAAGCCTTGTGGTTGCGGGTAATTATCAACATAGGCCACGGCAGCAAAAACATTGTCGATGGAGAAAGCTAGGTCCATCAATTCAACCAGTGCAACGGTAGCCCAGAACTGACCGAACATTCCGAAGGTGTACTTGTAAAAAACACTTTCTTTTTTGTTGAGCAAATCGTCTTTTTCGTCGGGTGTTTTTTTGGTGACAAAATAGTCGTAGGCCAAATAGAGCAGGTACAATCCTCCCAGGGGTTTCAACCACCAGATGTGCATGAGGTAAGCAGCAAACAACAGGGAAAGTCCACGAAAAACGTATGCTCCAATGATACCATACTTCAATGCTTTTCCTCTTTGTTCTTCCGGGAGATCCAGAACCATGGTAGCAAGAACAGCGGCATTGTCCACCGAAAGCAAACTCTCAATCAATACTAAATTAAGGATGATCATGAAAGCAGCTTCGAGGTCGGGACCGAGAATGGAGTGGAGGAAATCCATGTGGGAAAAATTGGTCTGCAAAGATAAACTGAAAAGCACACCAAAGAATCGTTTTGGCCTTTTCTTTTGGCCCGAATTATGTAGATTTAGACTTATGAAAAAATGGCTCTTTCTATTGCTTCCGCTTTCCCTTTGGGCACAAACTCCGGAGGTTGTTCTTACTGTTGGACATACCGATCAGGTGAACTGCCTTGCTTTTAGTCCGGATGGGCGATTTTTGGCTACCGGAGGGAACGATAAAAACATCAAGCTTTGGGATGTACGCACGGCACGCGAAATGCGGACTTTTTCGGGCAACGATGGGCGATTGGTTTTTGTGGAGTTTGGACAAGGCGGAAAAATTCTTGCGGGTTTAAACTACAATAACCAATTGCGGGTATGGGAAACCACTACCGGGAAATTGCTCATGAGCAACGAGGCAAATGTCACCCCGGAGCAATTCAATTTTACCAATGGAGGAAAGGAAATTGTTTACGTTAATCAGGAAAACGATGTGGTTATTGCCGATCCACTCACGGGAAATATTATTCGCACGGTTGATTTAGGGGAGGTTTATCCCAACCGAATGGAAGTCAACAACGACGGAAAAACCGCCTACATCCTCGATCATAAGGGAGCTTTAATTTCATACGATTTACTTGCAGGAAAAGAAATTCATCGCGTGCAAATGCATAAAGTGTTTTTGTATTCACCTACCACCATGCATTTATCGCCCGATGAAAAACTTTTAGCCATTTCCTTTGATGATAAATCGGTGCGACTCATGCAAACTGCCGATTT
>JBIKKU010000301.1:0-4064 GCA_044360245.1 Flavobacteriales bacterium
TTGGACCAATGAAGATCCGGAAACGATAAGGGCAAGTAGTAAAATTTTTTTCATGGTTTTGGTTTAGATTCCTCTAAAATAGGCAATTATCTCTTACCCTTCGCACCGATAACTCAGCCAATCGACCCTCTTTTTTGCTTATCTTTATGCCCATTGAAATTTTACTATACCCGCTATGCTGAAAGAAAAAGAGATCGCGAGAGAAGAATTGACCTTCGACCAGTTCAAAGCGCAAATCATTGAAGACTTTAAACTGGCCAACCTTTCGCGCGAAGCTTCATTGCTTGGAAGAAAAGAAGTTTTAACCGGAAAAGCCAAATTCGGAATATTCGGAGACGGAAAAGAATTGGCTCAAATTGCCATGGCTAAACAATTCCGCAATGGTGATTTCAGATCGGGATATTACCGTGACCAAACATTCATGATGGCCATCGGAGCACTCAATGTGCAACAATATTTTGCAGCACTTTATGCCCACACCGATATCCAAAAAGAACCGGCATCAGGCGGTCGTCAGATGGGAGGACACTACTCTACCCGTTCTTTGAATGAGGATGGTAGTTGGAAAGATTTAACTGCTATGAAAAACTCATCTGCAGACATTTCACCTACTGCCGGTCAGATGCCACGTTTACTCGGTTTGGCGCAGGCTTCAAAACTTTTCCGCAACAACGAACAATTACACTCTTTCTCACAGTTTTCGGATAAAGGAAATGAAATTGCATTTGGTACCATTGGAGATGCTTCCACTTCGGAGGGTCTTTTCTGGGAAACAATGAATGCAGCCGGTGTATTGCAAGTACCAATGTTAATGAGCGTTTGGGATGATGGATACGGAATTTCCGTTCCAAAAAAATACCAGACTACCAAAGAATCCATCTCTGAAGCACTCAAAGGTTTTCAGCGCAAAGAAGGTGGAAAAGGCTATGAAATCTTTATTACCAAAGGATGGGATTACGTTAGCCTTTGCGATACTTACGCCAAAGCAGCAGCCGTTTGCCGTGCAGAACATTGTCCGGTATTGGTGCATGTTGAGGAAGTCACTCAACCCCAAGGACACTCTACTTCCGGATCTCATGAGCGTTACAAAAGCAAGGAAATGCTTGATTGGACGCGTGATTTCGATTGCATCAAAAAATTCCGTGAATGGATTTTGGAGTATTCTGCAAAAGCAGGAAAAGCCATTGCCACAGAAGCAGAATTGGATCAGATTGCAGAAGATGCCAAAAAAGAAGTTCGTACAGCACAGAAAAAAGCATGGGAAGAATTTTGTCAACCCTTGAAACAAGATCTTTCCGAAGTGAATGCACTCCTGGACAATCTTGCTAATGAATCTGCACATGCCGGATCCATTCAAAAAATTAAATCCGATTTAAATGCCACCATTGATCCTATTCGCAGGGATATTCTTGGTGCAGCAAGGAAAGCGCTTCGCGTTGTAGTCAACGAAAACTCGGCTGCAAAAACACAGCTTTCGGGTTGGATAAAAAAATCAATTGACGACAATTACGATCGTTATTCATCCTACCTCTATAGTCAATCCAAAGAAAGTGCATTAAAGGTTAATCCTGTTGCGCCTGAGTTTGCAGCCGATGCAGAAATGGTAGATGGAAGAATCATCATCCGCGATAATTTCGATTATCAATTCTCACGCAATCCTTTGGTGGTTATTTTTGGTGAAGATGCCGGATTCATTGGTGATGTAAACCAAGGATTGGAAGGTATGCAAGCGAAATATTCCGAATTGCGTGTCAGCGATACCGGAATTCGTGAAGCAACCATTTTAGGTCAGGGAATTGGTTTGGCCATGCGTGGACTTCGTCCGATTGCCGAAATACAATACCTCGATTATATTTTTTACGCCTTGCAAATCATTAGTGATGATTTGGCAACGGTGCAATACAGAACAAAAGGCGGACAAAAAGCTCCGGTTATAGTCCGCACCCGTGGTCACCGTTTGGAAGGCATTTGGCATTCAGGTTCTCCCATGGGAGCCATTATCAACATGGTTCGCGGAGTATACGTTTGTGTACCGCGCAACATGACGCAAGCTGCCGGTTTTTACAACACTTTATTGGCTTCCGATGATTGCGCATTGGTCGTAGAACCATTGAACGGTTACCGCAAAAAGGAAAAAATGCCTAGCAATATTGGTGCATTTCGTGTTCCACTCGGTGTTCCTGAAATTGTGCGCGAAGGGACAGACCTGACCATCGTGTCTTACGGATCGACCTTCAACCTTTGCATGGAAGCTGCTCAAATATTGGCAGAATCGGGAATTGATGCGGAAGTGATTGACGTGCAAACTTTACTGCCGTTCGACATTAACCACATGATTGCCGAAAGCCTGCAAAAAACTAACCGATTGCTCATTGTGGATGAAGATGTTCCAGGAGGTGCGAGTGCATACATTTTGGATAAAATCCTGAATGAACAAAAAGGATTCTATTTCCTCGATTCGGAACCTGTTACTCTGGCTGCAAAAGAACATCGTCCTGCCTATGGTTCAGATGGTGATTATTTCTCCAAACCCAGCGTGGAAGACATTTTCGAACGTGCTTACGCCATGATGAATGAGGTAGATCCTGAATCATACCCTGCGCTTTACGCTTAATTTTTAGGCACGGAATTTGCAAGTTTAGGCATGATGAAAAAGGTTTTCTCCACTTTGGTATTTGTGATGTTGAGCTTCGGATTTCTCCGTACTCATGCAGCAAGTATCCCTCCACCGGATTTAATCCAGTGGTTTGTGGAAGTTTTTGTATTGCAAAACGAAGGAACCAACATCGTCTTGAATCCTACTACAGAAAAAACCTTAAAGCTTCGTATTTCCAAAAACTATGAGATTTTCGATAGCAAGGGAAAACTTGTAAAAAAAGGAAACGGAAAAGAAATTGATGTTTCCGATTTGCCCAATGGAAGATATACCATCAAATTCGATAAGGATTATAACCAAATAGAATACTTCACCAAAATTTAGAAAATCCCGCCTTGTGCGGGATTTTTTATTGCATGAAGGATTCCCCAGACTTGCTATTTTTGTCCAAAACCATTTTATGTTCAAGCGCATTACCGAAAGCGAATCTCTGCACCAGGACCTCGAAAAAATGTCGACTCTTGAATTATTATCAGGCATCAATGAGGAAGACCAAAAAGTGGCAAAGGCGACGCAAGATGTCATTCCACAAATTGCTCCTTTGGTGGATGTTATCGTGGCTAAAATTCAAAACGGTGGTCGTTTATTTTACATGGGCGCCGGAACAAGTGGTAGGCTTGGCATTGTGGACGCTTCTGAATGTCCACCAACATTTGGCGTACCACATGGAATGGTCATTGGAATTATTGCAGGAGGTGATCAGGCCATTCGAAAAGCTGTTGAATTTGCAGAGGACAGCAAAGAACAAGGATGGCAAGATTTGTTGGAACATGAAATTGGAAATGAAGATGTAGTCATTGGAATTGCAGCATCAGGAACTACACCTTATGTGATTGCAGCATTGGAAAAATGCAACGCAAATGGAATTACAACGGGTTGCATTACCTGTAATCCAGGAAGTCCATTAGCGCTTGTTGCTAAATATCCCGTGGTAGCAGAGGTGGGACCTGAATTTGTAACCGGATCCACGCGGATGAAATCGGGAACCGCTCAAAAGCTTATTCTGAATATGATTTCAACTTCGGTGATGATCAGATTAGGAAGAGTTCGTGGCAATCGAATGGTGGACATGCAACTGAGCAACGATAAACTCATCGATCGCGGAACACGAATGGTTATGGAGGCTTTGCATTGCGATTATGCTAAAGCAAACGATCTGCTGAAAAAATATGGCAGCGTGCGCAATGCCGTGGATAAAGGGAAAGAACTTTTATAATTTTTCTTTTCTTCAAGAAGATTCTTTTTGAGGTTGACAGGATTTATCAACTCAATACCAATATTGCTTATCAAAATCAATTTGATGTTCTTTCAATAGTCTGATGTATTCTTTTTGAAAGGATTTTTTTCGATGGTGTTCTTCCTGATTCATCACATAGGCTATCAACCTTTCTTTCTCTTTTTGGTGTAT
>JBIKKU010000190.1:0-6321 GCA_044360245.1 Flavobacteriales bacterium
AAGCATTTTCAATACAAATGATTTCGGTTCTTACGGTGTAGCGTTTCACCAATTTCATCGCGCCTTCAATGGCTTCCGAACCTGAATTCACAAAGTAAACCGAATCCAGAGATTCATGCGTGTAACGGTGCAGGGCATCTGCCAATTGGACTTGAGGACCTTGAATGAATTCGCCATAAACCATCACATGCATGTTGCGTCGCGCTTGGTGGACTACGGCATTGACAACTTCCGGGTGACCATGTCCAAGATTGCTAACCGAAATGCCTGAGATGAGGTCGAGGTATTTTTTACCGTCAGGACCAATCAAATAAACCCCGCCTGCAGCCACAATTTCCAAGGCCATCGGGAAATCGCTGGTTTGAGCCAGGTTCTTAAAAAACAATTCGCGGTTGGTGGACATAGCTTCAAATTCGAAATGCAATATTACCATTAAAGTCTTAAGTCAGAAGTATCCTATGGAAGTCTCCCGTCTCTCGTCTCTCGTCTTTAGTCCTTAGTCTTATGTCTTCAGTCTTATGTCTCTGGTCTATCGTCTTTCTTCTGCTTCCGTCCCCCTTTCTTCTAAATCCCCAATTACTTGTTACTTTCGCAGTACGTGGTTTCGAAGGGCATTCTATACATCCTCATTTCAACGGCTTCATTTGCCCTGGTGAACACCTTGCTCAAATTATTGCCGGGCATTCCGGTACATGAAACGGTTTTTTTCAGAAGCATTATTACACTAAGCATGACGGTTTGGTTGGTCCGCAGAAAACAACTCCCCTTTTTTGGGAACAATCATTTCTGGTTATTCATCCGCGGCATTTTTGGGGTAGCATCTTTAATGTTGTTTTTCACCACGCTTCAAAAATTACCCATGGCCACAGCAACCACTGTGCAGTACCTTTCCCAGATTTTTACGGTAGTGATTGCCATCTTCTTAAATGGAGAAAAAGTGCGACCTATCCGCTGGCTTTTATTTTCCATTGCATTTGGAGGTGTGGTTTTAATGGAAGGTGCTCAACAAGAACCCGATTGGTATTTTGTGGGTATCGGAGCGCTATCAGCCTTATTTGCCGGAATCGCTTACAATGCCATTATCAAATGCAAACACACCGATCATCCATATACGGTTGTCATGGCTTTTCCCTTGATTGCCACACCCATCACCGGAATTTGGTGTTTGTTTGAGTGGGTTACACCACAAGGAGTGGAGTGGCTTTATTTATTGCTCATTGGACTCATCACGCAGTTGGCTCAAGTATTTATGACGATGGCCCTGCATGCGGAAAAGGCAGCTATTGTGACACCTTTCAAATATTTAGGATCCATTTATGCTCTTTTATTGGGCTTTTTCTTTTTTGGTGAAATGTTCCCCGATTTAAGTTTAATCGGCATGGTTGTAGTGCTTTTGGCTGTTGTGGTCAATGCACTAATCAAATAAGATTTTCAACAAAACAGTTTTTCTATTCACATTCGTTTTTTGTGCTAGGCCTTTTTTTTGAAATTCGGAGAACCATTCCAATCCGAAGACGCATGCGTTACCTGATGTTTTTCCTCTTTTTGTTTTTGTCTGCAACGGTTTTTTCACAGACTTTTTCCTCCAAGAACAAGCAAGGCGGATACGATTATTATTCGGCAAAAGGACAGAAACAGTTTTATTCCACTCCCAACAAATACGGCGGATTTGATTTTTACAACATGAGTAAAAAACAAACCATGTATTCCAAATCCAATGGAAAAGATGGTTTCGATTTTTTTGGAAATGGTACACGTCTTGGATTTTCCTCGAAAAACAAAAAAGGCGGATACGATTATTTTACAGCCAGCGGCGGACAAGCAGGGTATTCGGTTCCCAACAACAAAGGGGGGTACACCTTTTACGCCATGAACGGAAAAGAAACCAAATACATTTGGTAGTGAGGAATTGAATTTCCCTGATTATCTTTATTCATGCAGATTTGGGAAGTCCCTCTTGTTTTTGTCTGGTTGCTTGTGTTTGCATGGATCCTAAGGCATCATTCCTTTTTTCGTCTCAAAGAACTTCGTAAAAACAGTTTGCTTTATTTTTTTCTGCTGAAAATAATAGCTGGAACTTTTTTGTGGGCCGTTTATACCTTCCATTATACCGACCGCGCCAATGCGGATATCTACAAGTATTTTGACGATAGTAAAATCATGACCGATGCTTTGTATGAAAAGCCTTTGGATTATTTCAGCATGTTGACCGGTATTGGAAACGACAACACCTATTTCTCCGAAAATTATTACAACCACATGAACAACTGGTACAGAAAATACGAGAGTAATCTGTACAACGATGCGCATACCATCATTCGCATCAATGCGGTAATCCGAATTTTTTCATTTGGTTCTTACCATGTGCACACTTTGTTTGCTTGTTTTTTCTCTTTGTTTGGTTTGTTCGCCTTGTACAAAGCATTCCGGAAATTCTTTAAACACCGAGAAAAGGAGTTGGCTCTTGCTTTATTTCTAATGCCTTCAGTGGTTTTTTGGTCCTCCGGTGTTTTGAAAGAAGCATGGTTGATTTTTGGTTTGGGCTGTTTGGTATACGGTGTGTTTTCCATCATTGAAAAGCGAAGGACGATTGGTGTTTTTATTATGGTGATGATGGGGATTGTCTTGTTGCTTTATTTGAAGGTGTATGTGTTAATGGCCTTGATTCCCGGAGGATTGGGATACCTCTGGGTGCATTACACCGGTCCCGGCAAATGGTGGTGGAAGTATCCCGCTTCCTTCATGATTTGTGCCTTGTTATGGGTGTATTTTGAATACCTTTTTCCGCATTACTACATGCTCGAAATCCTCGTTCAAAAGCGCGAAGATTTTATTCGACTATCCGAGTTTATGCAGTCGGGCAGTATGTTGTACACACCTGATTTGCAACCAAATTTTCTGTCATTTTTGCAAGCTGCACCAATTGCTTTGGCAAATGTTTTATGCCGACCATTTATCGGAGAATCTTTTAGTCCGGTTGTGCTCATGGCATCTCTTGAAAACCTTTTGCTTTTGGCAGGAATATTTTTTGCTGTGGTGCGAAGAAGAAAGCTGCATTTTGAACAGAAAAACCTATTGATTTTTGCCATAGGTTTTGTAGTGCTATTGTTTGTCATTATAGGCTGGGTAACACCGGTAATGGGCGCTATCGTGCGTTATAAAGTTCCTGCGCTTCCGTTTTTAGGAATGTTGATCGTGCTTGTAGCCGACCTTAAATTACCATCTCTTTTGCGCGACAGAATATAAAAAAAGGAGATATCCTTGCCGATACCTCCTTTTCCTTATTGGTGATGTTTGGTGTTACTTTTTTGTAATGGTAAATTCTACGCGACGGTTCATTTGTTTTCCATCTTCAGTGGCATTGTCGGCAACAGGTTTGTCCATTCCGTAACCTTTTCCAACCAATCGCGATTTCTCAATGCCTTTGGATACCAAGTAATTTACCACTGCCATGGCACGGTCGTTTGAAAGTTTTTTGTTAAGGTCAGCTGCCCCAACATTGTCGGTGTGACCGGAGATTTCGATTTCCATCGTCGGATTGTCTTTCAGGATTTTTACCAGACGATCAAGCTCATTTTGCGATTTGTTATCAAGCGTTGCCTTTCCGGTTTCGAAGAAAATATTGTTCAAGCGAACGGTTGATCCGACCTCAATAGGCCACAATAAAATATCGCGTTCGATTTCTAAGTATTCACCTTTTTTACGAAGGTCCAGGTTGTTGGATTGCGCTACGAAATTGGCAGCTTCTCCAAGGAAAGAATATTCAGCACCATAAGGGAGTACAATTTTGTATTCTCCGGTGGCAGGATTGGTTCGCGCAATTCCCGAATGTGAAGCATTGGTGAGATCGGCATAATTTACATTTGCTTCCAAAGGTTCGCGTGTTTTCGCATTGAGTACGCGTCCTTTTACTAATACCACAGGTTCCGGACGAACATCTTCTTTCAATTTGATGCGAATGATATCCGAAGATTTTCCTTTGTTTTTGTAAGAAACCATGTAAGCATATGCTCCTTGCGCATCGATGGTGTAATAAGCATCCCAAACGTCGGAATTGATTTCGGATCCGAGGTTTTTGGGTTCTGACCAATTTTGCCAGGTGTCGTCCAAACGTTTGGTAACATAAATATCGGCGCTACCATATCCACCATCGCGATTCGAAGCGAAATAAAGTGTTACACCGTCTGATGCAAGGAATGGCGACATCTCATTGCTTGAAGTATTGATGTTACCCAGTTTTACCGGACGCGTCCAGGTTCCGTCCTCTTTAAGATGCGATACAAATAAATCATACGTTTCTTCTCCGCTTACTTCCGAAAAATATTGCACCAGGTGTTTTCCATCATTCGAAAGAAATGCACCGGCATAATTTCCTTTGCACATGTCGGTAAAACCATCAATCTGCACCATTTCCGGATCGCTCCAGCCGTTGCGGGTGCGGTGGGTGAGGCTGTAACCTTTTCCAATCATTTCGCCGTTTTTAAAGGCACCTGAAATCAGAATGGTATTTTCATCCGGAGAAATTCCGGCCATGTAATTGTACACACGTTGATTGAATGGTTTGCTCATGTGTTTTGCACGTGCACTGTCCAATCCAACGGAAATATCCGCCATCCAAATGTCTTGCGACTCGTTGATACCATTGGTGTTTCTTGGGTCGGTGTTGCGGGAAAAATAAAGCGTACGACCATCAGGTGAAACAATAGGATTGAGCTCTTCGAAAACGGTGTTTACCAGTGGATCCATTTCAATGGGATATACTTTCACCGGTTCAGCTTTTTTTCCTCTGAAATTCCATGCTAAGCCAAGTTCAATGCCAATGCTTGATGCACCTGATTTCATTTTATCAATTTCCTCTTGCGCAAAAAGATTTGGAATTTGTGTGTTGAGTTCCGTGAAATCGTTCTTCAGTAAGTTGAGGTGAAACCATGGATTGATGGTAAGCATCAGAGGGATTTTTGGACTCAACTGACGTTGCAGATACACTTTGTAGCTCAATCCAACATTGAAAAAATTATCAATCTTTTTATAATCTGCCTTGTTACCGTTTTGATCCAAGCGAATGTTCAGTCCTCCAAAAGTGGCGTCAATACCGAATCCTGAATAGAGATCGAATTTTCCGAGACGCTCGTAATTGAGCAAACCAAGCGAAAGGTATTTTCCGGAATACTTTACATAGCGGTCAAATGCACCATTGTTGAGCACGGCATGGGCCAAAGCCGAACGGTTTGAAAAGTGAATATCCAATGCTTTTTTGTGGCTTAAATAAAGTGCAGTTCCTAAGCCAAATCCTTTGTTTCCGTGCATTTTATTCATCGGAGTTGTAACAACGGAGCCATCGGTTTTTACGGTGTTGCTGTTGTAGGCTTCTACCCATTTATTGATGCCGCGGTATCCACCAAATCCAAGTTGATAACCTGCATAAGCATAAATAGGATGAAATTTCTTTACAGGTGCATAGGCTTGTCCTGGTGTAATACCTGTATACCCGGTAATAGCTGTGAGGTAGGCAGCAATTTTGTTGTAGGTGTTTTCGTTCACATACCAAACCACTTCCAAAACCCATTCGTCTTTCAACCAGTTCAATCCGCGGATGGCACGTGATGGTTCCATATTATCAATGGTACCTCCGGCAAGTTCGCGACGCATACTGGTGATGAGTCCCATAAAGACTTCTTTTTCATCGCCCATCACAAATGTTTCCATGAAGGGTGCCAATTCACTTGCCGACATTTTATTGGCATTCACAACACCCTCGGTTTTGGTGCTTATTCCGGGTTGATTGTGCGGGGTATAAAGGCGTTTAAATTCGGAATAAGGCATTTGAGCTTGCAAGGCGTTTACCGAACAGATAAACCCGAGCAGCAGAAGTGTAAATCGCTTGAGATTCATGATTTATGTTTTGGATTTACAAAACTCATGGATTTAGCAGGGATTTTACATACGGTAAATCCCGTAATTTTTCTTTCAAAGCAAGGTTACTTTTTGCGCTTTCCTCCATTATGGATAAAAAGTGTAGTATGCATGGTGATGTTTTCTTTCCTCAAAGACCGATTTTCGGTTCGGATACTTGCAGTCTGGTAGCCGGTATTATTCGACCTTAATCCTTTAACTAACCCGATGTATAGCATCGGGTTCTTTTTTTCATTTAATTTGTTTGTACATACAAATTAAAAACTATATTTGACTTCATGAAGAAGACAGATGAATCTCCTTTTTGCAAATGCCTTTTGTTTTCGGCGAATGCATTATCGAGAGCCATAACCCGCATGGCTGATGATGAATTTGCGGAATGTGGTTTGACATCTTCCTATGCTTTTT
>JBIKKU010000191.1:0-6275 GCA_044360245.1 Flavobacteriales bacterium
TTCCCGATGCGCGGATTTCCAATTGTGTTGACCGTCGTTGCATTAAAAGTGGTGTAGTTTCCATCCGAATCCAACCATACTTCGTATCCTGCTCCGGGAGTTAATGCAGTGGCAGAAGCTGTGATGGGAACATAATCCCATGCACTTTCGCTATAAGCCCAAACGGAGGGATACACATTTGGCGGATTGTATCCGAATACGATGAGGAGTTCGTTATCCCAATCGGCAAATGTACTTGCATTTACCGGTGATGCCATATCGGAATAACCTGCTGCTCGTGCGGAAATGAAACGCTCAATGGTGAAGTTTCCAGTTACGGTGCCCGATGTAACGGGTGCAATGCGCGCCGTACGAGTTGCATCGGAACGCATGGTAAATCCGGTAGCAGAAACATTGAAATTTCCTGCAGTCAATGTAAGTGCATTGCTTAACGAATATGTACCTGAACTTGCTGTGAGTCCGCTGCTATTGTTTAAACGCAAATCAAAAAATCCGGTTGAAGAAGTTCCACTCATGCTTTGAGCTGAAGTTCCACT
Organism: Flavobacteriales bacterium; assembly: GCA_044360245.1. GTDB lineage: Bacteria > Bacteroidota > Bacteroidia > Flavobacteriales_D > UBA2798 > UBA2798. Next base: position 537 of record JBIKKU010000191.1, read on the forward strand.
GAATTCAACTTCTCCTTCGCGTGCGACGAATGTTCCGTTGTTGATCCAATTTCCTTTCATGGTGATTTTTCGGTTGGCTGAACTCACATCAAAAGAGGATGCGATGGTTAGTGCGCTATTGATGGTAAGGGGGACATTGGTGCTTGTTCCTCCTGATCCCGTAATCGTTAAATTATTAAACGTTTCGCTGCTTGCGTGTGAGATAGTTTGCGCAGAAGTTCCGTTGAAGGTCACCGTTGCAGTACCCGGCACAAATGTTCCTTGGTTGTTCCAGTTTCCACCGAGTGTGATGTTGAGGTTATTGGCGTTTAAGGTTCCGCCGGTGACGGTTACATTGCTTACAACCGTCAATGGATTGGTGAAGAGTTGTGCTGTAGAAGAAGGTGCGTTCACCACTAAATTTCCGACAGGAGCAACCGTATTGATGCGCATGGTTGAACTTGCAGGAGTGGAAGAATTTCCGATTTGCAGTGTTCCTCCGGTAACTGAATAACTTGTAAGATCTGTAACCTGATAACCCAAATCCTGCGCGCCAGATCCGCCTTCACGAAGAATGGTAATGGTTCCACCCGACATGGTAAATTGCGCACCCGGACTATTGATCATAAATGGCGCGAGTGTGGTGCTTGTAGATGACACGGTAGGGACATTCAAATTACCTGTACTCATGGTAAATTTAGAAAGTGTGTTTTGATTGGTGTTGTAATATCTACCGGCAATATTCATCGTTCCGCCATCAATCGTCAGCGAGCCTCCATTCGACAACAATACTTCATCTCCTGCGTTTCCAACATTTAATGTTCCTCCTGAAACCCTCAACAAACCTTCAAGTGTTAAGTTGTTGTTGAAGCTAAATGTTGCGTTTGTTCCTTCCGACCAAATACCTGTTTTTGATCCGATGGTGAAATCGCTTGTAGAAATCACAGCAGAAAAAGTTTGTGTTCCCGAATAATGAAACGTACCCGAATTGAGCACCAAAAAATTATTGCTAAAGGATAAATTCGATGCAGTAACATCCAAACGATCTGCATTGCTAGTTCCAATATTCATAAGGATTCTGAATACTCTAGTCAATGTTCCTGTTCCGGAAAAAGAGGTAGAAGAATTTCGCGAAAAGTTGATGTCGCAAAAACTATTGGCATCCGACAACATATCAAAAGATCCGTTGTTGATGATTCTTCCTCCAATGGTGATGGTATTGTATTGGTTATTGGAAGTGGTCAAGATTCGTGCTTGTCCATTGGCAGTAACAGTTAAATTACCATTGACTTGTAAATAACATGGAGCACCTGTGTTCACACCCATTACCAATGCACCTGAAGTTCCTTGTCCGATGTTGAGGTTATTGCAAACCGCCGGCGATGCTGAGCTGGTAACATTCACTGTAATGGTATGTCCATTTTGGATGGTCACATTATCACCTGCAGTAGGCACACCAACAGGCGACCAAGATGCAGGGTTATTCCAGTTTCCTGTTACGGTATTTGAAACTTTATTTCCTGCAGCAGAAGTAGCCTGAGTACCTGTTGCAGCATTGGAAACTGCACCTTCGGTTACGGCCATTACGCGCCATTGGTAAGTGGTTCCCGGCCACAGTCCTGTAATGTTTGCTGAGGTTGCGTTTGCTGCGGTTTGTGTTGCAAAATAATAATTGGTTCCGTCGTAAGAATAGTAGATGGCATATCCAACTTCATTGCTTGCCCAATTGGCCCAATTCACGGTCATCGAAGTTTGAGTAACCGCAGAAAAAGTAAGTCCGGCAGTTGGATTTGACGGAACAGGAGGAGTAAATGTAATTCTGGAATTGGTGGTGGGCATTGTACTCAGATTGTTCTGAGGCGTATTGGAAAAGCTAGTAGAGTTTGCCGTTTGTTGTGTTTTCAATTGCGCCGCTGTTGGTGCAGCATTGATGGTTGGCGCGTTGATTCCACAGGTGTACGAAAACACATTTGTACCTGCATTCATGGTACCGTACCAATATTCAATCACACCGGTTTTCTCATACAACTTCACCTGGAAATTTAAACTCGGTGTAGTGTTACCATAAATCGCCATGTTTGTCCACTGCACCGTAAATACCCTGTTTGGCGAGGTTCCTGTTAATTGATAACGAATACTGTTCCCAAGCGGATTGGTTCCTCCTTGAGCCATTAAATCATCGTAAAAAACAGCCAAAGCCGGACGAGTAGATAATGTTGCCACAGATTGCGAAAAAGCAGCATTGGCAAAACCAAAATCATCACCCACCGGACCACCATCATCCGTTGAAGTTGAAAAGTCGATAAATCCATTGGTAGAAATACTAAGTTCGGTATAGCGCGTTCCATCGTACCAAAAATCAAAACCAATGGGCACGAATACACTTCGGTTATCGTCTTGAGAAAATCCTCCGGTATTTCTCCAGGTATCAACAGCACTTCCTGAAGAAGCAATGGAACCAAAAGTTATTCCCGTTGAACGCGTTACAGCATAATTGGCCACAGATTGGGCAAATGCTGAATTAGAGGCAAGGCAGGCAAAAACCAGCAGATAAACTAGTCTTCTCATCTAAGTAGTTTTACGGTAGGCAAGTAGTATACTAGTAAATTTACGTAGCGAACTAAGCCAAGGCAAATCTAATTAGACTAAAACGAATTTTCTTTCGACTAAACCGTTCAAGTGTTGAAAACCTCTTGATATTGTTGAAGAAGTACTTCGCGCAAAGCATCAATCAATTCTCCAGAAAAATTGGATTCCAAACCGTATTGAGCAGCCAAATGATCGCCCGCTGCACCATGGAGCCAAACGCCAAATAAGGAGGAAAATACCGGTGAATACCCACGGGCCAAAAGTCCGGTGATGATACCGGTCAACACATCTCCGCTTCCTGCTTTGGCCATTCCGGGATTTCCTGTTGCATTAAAAAAACAAGTCCCGTCCGGCATAGATATACTTGTATGGGCACCTTTTAAAACAAGGATTATACCGTATTTCAATGACATTTCCTTTTGGGTTTCCCAGCGCGATACCGCAGAGGAATGTCGACCAAACATACGGTCAAATTCTCCGGGGTGAGGTGTTAATATGGTTTGGGGACCAAGAAAAGAAAACCAGGTTTTATTCTCGGCAAGGAGGTTCAATCCATCGGCATCAATGACCAAATTTTCCTTGTATTCCTGAATGAGTAATTTTAGCACATTGCCGGTTTGCTTTTCGGTTCCTACTCCCGGTCCGAACGCTATGGCATCATAATTTTCGGTGCGCGGACAAAAACTGATTTTCTCCTGATCAGATTCCGGAACCACCATCGCTTCGGGAAAGGCACTGTGCAAAGCAGATTCGCCACAAATTGGCACCTGCACCGAAACTAGTCCGGCTCCTGCACGCATGGCGCTTTTGGAGGCGAGAATGGCAGCACCGATTTTACCCCGCGATCCTGCCATAATTAAAGCATGACCAAATGCTGCTTTGTGCGAAAATTTTGGACGTTTTTTCAAATGCACTCCAAAAAAATCAGCTTCAAGGAAATAATTTTTCGGATCGGCATCATCTTCCAAACCAATGTCAATCACCTTCCATTCACCTGTAAATTCAGCATGTTCAGCAAACATGAAATTGAGCTTCGGGCAATGAAAAGTATAGGTTCTTTTTGCTCTGACAATGCTTTTTTTCTCCAACGAAAAAATAGGATCTGCAGGTAGTCCGGAAGGCACATCAACAGAAAGCACTGCATTTCCTGATGCATTGACATGATCCGCCAAATCAGCATATAAACCCTCCAATGGGCGCGATAATCCAAATCCAAATAAAGCATCGATGATCAGTTCATCATCGGTAAAAACAGGAAAGTCATTTTTAGATTGAATGGAAAATATTTCCACTCCTTCTTCCAACAAACGCACAAAATTAGCCTCGTTTTCGTGCGAATATTTTTCTGCCGCCAAACGAAAAACACGCAACGCAAATCCTTGTCGATTCAAGTGTCGGGCCACTACCAAACCATCGCCACCATTGTTGCCCGGTCCACACAAAACACAAAATTTTGCTTCCGAATTCCCCTTCCTTAAATCATTGATCAAACTCAAGTCCGACAACATCGCATCAACACAACCAAGTGCCGCGCGTTCCATCAATTCGATACTGCTAATGGATTGCTTTTGCAAAGTCAATGCATCGGCTGCTTTTAATTCTTTTATGCTTAAAATTTTCATAATGATCTCGATTTCATTTTTTGGTAAACCTCCAAAACTTGAGGGACCACCAAATGGCTTCCATCGTTTACGATTTCAAACTTGGCCCATTTTTTTTTCTCTTCTTCGGGCATTTGTTTTCGGATACGCTCCCTCACCTGCTCTTCTGATATTTGATCTCTTTTCATGACTCTACGCACCCGTTCTTCTTCAGGACAGGTGACTAAAACGATGTAATCCAGGTCTTTGTAGGCACCTGCTTCAATCAGGATGGCCGCCTCACGAATGACCATATCTGATTTTTGTTGTGCCAACCACACATCATATGCTTTTCCGACCGCAGGATGAACAATGGCATTTAAGGACTTTAGAAGACTATCATTCTTAAATACTTTACTGGCAATCAAGGCTCTATTGGGCTGATTCCCATTGTATACTTCATCTCCCAAAAGGGCAGTTATTTGTTTTTGGACTTCCAAGTTTGTGGATAATATTTGTCGGCCATGGATGTCCGCATCAAAGACCGGTACACCCATAGCAGCAAAAACCTTCGAAACTGTTGATTTTCCTGCACCAATGTTGCCTGTCAAACCGATTTTGAGCATACTTTTAGCTGTGTATTTTTTAACAACAAACAAAGGTAAAAGTGTAAAAAACCAAATAACGGATTACTCGGGTTAAGCATATCTGATTTTTCCATCAAACCTCGGTAAATTTGCATAGAAAATCAGGCAACCTTTTGCCTTCTATTTTGTCTTAAAGTTAAACTATTATTTCATGAGACGACTTGCCGGAAAAATTGCACTTGTTTTAGCATCCATTACAAGTTTAGTTTTTTACTCTTCCATGGCCTTTGCATCGCACGTTCCCGGGGGAAATATTTCCTACGAATGTGTGGGTCCAAACCAATATCAAATCACCCTCACGCTTTACGAAGATTGCGGAACAGCCTTCGAAGGTAACGGAGCTCAGTTCATTTCCATTACCAACGACTGCGGAATTGGTGGATTGACGAGTACTACGCTGAACAACACGATTTATCAGCAAGAAGTTTCTCAGTTGTGTCAACCTCAATTACCCAACTCAGAATGTAACGGTGGAACATTACCCGGTGTATGGATGCATCAATGGACCGGTATCGTTACCCTTCCTGCCGATTGCGATTCTTGGGTTTTCTCTTACTCCAGTTGTTGTCGTAACACCAGTATCAACGGTCTGACGCAGGACAGTTATTACTGGGAATCGGTATTGAACAGTCAGACTGCACCATGTAACAACTCTGCAGTTATTACCTCCCAGCCTATCCCTTACGTTTGTGTCAATCAAGTTACCTCCTTCAACATGGGAGCTGTAGATCCTGATGGAAACACACTTGTGTATAGCTTTATTCCTGCCATGACTTCCGCAACCACCAGCATTTCTTACAATGGTGGATATTCAGGAACAGCACCTATTCCCGGAGCAGTTATCAATTCGTCTACAGGTCAGGTTTCTTTCACTGCAACAACGGTAGGTAACTATATTTTTGCCGTTTTGGTGGAAGAGTTCGATGCCAATGGAAACCTTGTTG
>JBIKKU010000193.1:0-6264 GCA_044360245.1 Flavobacteriales bacterium
CATTTGCATTGGGATATGATTCGATTGTATTGTGGTTTGGAAGAAACCGAAACCTTGTGGAACGATTTGCAAACTGCTTTAGCTGAACTCAACTGATGCGTCGACTATTTACACCCATTGGCATTACTTTGCTATTCATTGGAATAGTCTATTTAGTGCTGGCTTGGAATTTTAGATGGTTCGGTAAAAACGGAAATGAAATCGATGCTGTGATTACATCGGACGGTAAAGGCTATTACGCCTATTTACCCGGAATTTTTCTGCATCAAAATTTTGGCAAAGAAAAAACAGATCTCCTTTACCATGTAAAAACCAAAGATGGACGTTTGGTCAATAAATACACCTACGGCACCGCATTACTCGAAGCACCCTTTTTCTTTGGCGGATGGATTTTTGCCAAAATCAGCGGCTATCCAAGCGATGGATTTTCCCGTCCTTTTCAAGTAGCCATTAGCCTTGCAGGAATCTTTTATTTTCTTGCCGGATTGTATTTTCTTTTTAGACTGATCACAACAGAAATTCGTTTATCCGAAAGAAACACCTTGTTCCTGATGCTGATATTGGCGTTCGGAACAACATTACTGTATTATGCTGTACAAGTCCCTTCTTTTTCGCACACATATTCTTTTTTTCTGATCAATGCCTTTCTTTACGCTTCATCGCAATTCAGAAAATTTCCAACCGGAAAACACCGACTACTTGCTCCATTGTTCTTATCACTGGTATTTATCACACGTCCGGTTAACATTCTTATTCTATTGTTTGTTCCCTTTTTCTTTAAAGACTTCAAGGAGTTAAAACGCTTTGCAGAAAAGGAATTGTTCCCATTAAAAAAACTAGGAGTAATTCTCTTTCTTTTCCTCCTGCCGGTATTCTTGCAAATGTTATTGTGGTATGCACAAACCGGAAAATTCTTTTACTGGTCCTACAAAGGTGAAGGCTTCTACTTCCTTCAACCACACTTTTTTGATTTTCTGTTCAGTTACAAAAAAGGACTGTTCGTATATTGTCCGATTCTGTTCTTGTTTTTCCCTTCCTTCATCCAACTTTTCTTGCGCGACCCATGGAAAGCATTGGTAACATTAGGATTCCTGACAACCATTGTTTATGTTTTTTCTAGTTGGTATTGTTGGTATTATGCCGATGGATTTGGAATGCGTCCGATGATGGAATTTTTCGGGGTTTTCTTTTTGCTGTTTGCATTCCATCTCAACACTGCCAGAGAGCGCGGAAAAAGATGGCTTATTGTGTTGTTTTTCTTGTTGGCGGTTCCGGTAAATCTCATTTTTACCTGGCAACATCATACCGGTATTTTTCATCCCAATGCCATGGATGGAAAAAAATTCTGGACGGTATTTTTGCGCACCGGAGAATCGTACCAACATATTTTCGGGGGTGCACGAGATGCCGCTCCTTACGCTCCTTATGGCATGGAAACCTTAACCGGACATTTCTCTTCTTTTGATGATCAGCCGAATGGTGTCTTGTCTGTTGAAGGAAAAGATTTTCCACATGGCACCAACGCTACAATAGATTCAGCATTTCTAAAGGCAGAAAAACTTTGGGTACGTGTCACGTTCAAAATGAAAGTTGAAAGTCCGGAAGCCGGAAAAAATCTGCTCTTTGTAGCTCATGCGCTCGACGAAAAAGATTCCACTTTGTATTATTGCGCCACCTCCTGCAAAGAATATCCGAATGAACCTGTTGATGTATGGCAAGAACGGATTTTGGAAATCTTTTTTGCCAACCCGGTAAAAAGAGGAGGCAAACTGGGCTTGTATTTCTGGAACAAAGACCTCCAAAAAGCATTTATCGACGATGTCCGCATTGAACTGCAAACCCCACGCGAGGAGCCATTACCTGAACTTCCCATAGAGGAAGAATAATTTTATTTTTCAGGGTTACTTTTTTAGTGATTGTGCATTAAGCTTATGAAATTTCCTGTTTCATGCATCATACAATAAAAAGAAAACACATTCGTCTTATTTGGGTGATATGAGAAAGAAAGAGTTGGATTTTGTTTCGCTTCATTTTCGACCTGACGGGATTTTGCATTTGCATTACCATTCTGCCAAAGAGCTTACGCAAATGCATGCTGAAAAAACATTTCTTGAATGCAGGGAAATGATGGCAGACATTACCCCTGTACCTTTGCTGGTAACCGGAGACCCCGGACTCAACACCAATAGTGAATTCAGAAAATTCAATGCGACTAAAGAAGTTTTGGAACACACCACAGCTGTTGCCGCCGTTATCGATTCTTTTGCCTATGTATTGCTTGTCAACTTTTTCAATCAAATGCATCAACCCTACCGGCCGGTAAAAATGTTCCGATCAAAAGAAAAAGCAATAGAATGGCTCTTGAAAAAATAATCAGGACTTCTTTCCTGTCAGTTTTTTAAACACATCTTCCAGCGACTCCTCTTCTTTGCGGATGGTAAGCACAAGCAATTGATTGTCGAGTGCGAATCGCGATACAACAGGACGAATATCTTCTTTGGAAGAAGATTCAATTACCCAATTGTTTCCGTCCACATTGCGCGCATTGGAAATTCCTTTGATGGACGTAAGTTGATTGCGTGACACGGGCTTATCAAATTCAACAAACACAACTTGTTTTTGAGTTTGTTCTTTTTGAAGCACTTTGGTTTCGTTATCTGCCACAATTTTTCCGCGGTTGATAATGATTACACGTGAACAAATTGCCTCAACTTCTTGCATGATATGCGTGGAAAGCATTACCGTTCTTGTCTTTCCTATTTCAATAATCAGTTTACGGATGTCCTCCAACTGATTGGGGTCCAATCCTGAAGTAGGCTCATCCAAAATCAATACCTGTGGATTGTGAATCATGGCTTGCGCAAGGCCTACACGTTGGCGGTACCCTTTGGACAGGGCTCCAATTTTTTTGTTTTGCTCCAATTCAAGTCCCACCATGCCAATCATTTCTTTGACACGTTCGATTTTGTTGGAAATCTTGTGCACTCCTGCAATGAACTGCAAGTATTCTTTCACGTACATTTCCAAATACAGCGGATTATGCTCCGGCAGATAACCAACCTTTTCTTTAACCGCAAGCTGATCTTCCATGACATCAATGCCACAGACCAATGCCTGACCTTCGCTTGGGGGAATGTAACAGGTTAGGATTTTCATCATGGTCGATTTACCGGCACCGTTAGGACCAAGAAAACCAACCACACCATGAGAACCTATCTCGAAAGAGACATTATCCAGCGCACGCTGTTCGCCGTAAATTTTGGTAACGTTTTTAACGGATATGGACACCTGATAGAGCTTTGTACAAATCTACCAAAATCCAAGCAATATGAAAAGCAAGGAAATGCCTTAAGTCCAAAGGCATGAGCTATTTATTTTTAGGCTATTTTTAAGACGTGAAAGGACTTGTAACTAAATCTACCGGAAGTTGGTATGCCGTGCACCTCGAAAACGGGGAAGACGTGGATTGCCGCATCAAAGGCGTATTCCGCATCAAAGGTGTTAAGTCAACCAACCCGATTGCCGTTGGAGATCATGTTGAAGTTGAATGTGAGCGAGGCGACCAGTATGTCATCTCCTCCATCGAAGCCCGGAAAAATTACATCATCCGAAAATCCGTAAACCTTTCCCGACAAGCGCACATCATTGCCACCAATCTCGATCAGGCATTGCTCATCATAACCATCAAACAACCCGAAACACCTTTTGGATTTGTCGATCGTTTTTTAGTTACTGCAGAAGCTTACCATATTCCTGTGATTTTACTTTTCAATAAAAGTGACATCTACGATAAAGAAGAATTGCAGATTGTGAAAGCACTAATGCACGAGTATGAAAAAATAGGCTACCGCTGCGTTTTATTTTCTTCACAAACCGACGATCCATCGGTAATTCGCGATTTACTGAAAGATAAAGTCACCCTCATTTCAGGTCACTCCGGCGTTGGAAAAACTACTTTGGTAAATACCGTACAACCCGGACTGGAATTAAAAACCGGAGGAATTTCCGACTACCACGAAAAAGGCATGCATACCACCACCTTTGCCGAAATGTTTGAACTTGGTTTTGGAGGATGGATCATTGACACCCCGGGCATAAAAGGTTTTGGATTAGTGGATATGGAGCGCGAAGAATTGGCACATTATTTTCCGGAAATGCGCGATATCATGCACGAATGCCGGTTTAACAATTGTCAGCATATCAACGAACCCGGATGCGCCGTAAAACAAGCTGTTGAAGATGGTCGCATTTGGGAAAACCGTTATGTGAATTACCTTTCTATTTACGAAGACGACGAAGAAGAATCTTACCGCGGAAAAGGTTATTGATATGCGTTTAGTTATTCAACGGGTTTCGGAAGCTTCGGTGAGCATTAATGAACAAACCAAGGGAAAAATTGGTCAGGGTTTATTGGTCCTTGTTGGTATTGAAAACGATGACGATTCCAGCGATGTTGAATACCTCAGCAAAAAAATTATCTCCATGCGTATTTTCGGAGATTCCGAAGGAAAAATGAATTTATCGGTAATGGATGTTCAGGGAGAAATTTTATTGATTTCTCAATTTACTTTGCACGCTGCAACACAAAAAGGAAATCGACCATCATTTATTAAAGCAGCTCGTCCGGAAAAGGCAATTCCGCTTTACGAATATTTCATTCAACAACTTCAACTTTTACTTTCCAAAACCATCCAGACCGGAACCTTTGGCGCAGATATGAAAGTCAGTTTAATCAATGATGGCCCTGTTACCATCATCATGGATTCTAAATCAAAGGAATAAGTCAAAACCCTTATATTTAAAGACATTCAGAACTATAACAGTCCATCTGTTACCTGTTTGTGTTTTAATGTAAAAGCACTTGAGTGAAGTTACCTCCCAACAAATCCGATCGTCTGGAATGGCTTTATGGTCATTATGGAAAACGTTTGTGCGGTTATGCCATTCGGGTTTATAAATTATCTGAAGACGATGCCTGGGATATTACCTATAAAGCGCTTTTTAGAGTGAATGAAAAATATGAGGACTACATTTTTGAAAATGAAAAAAGCCTGAATGGTTTCGTCTTTCGGGTAATGATCAATTACCTCAAAAACTTTTTCCGCGATAACAAAAAGCAACCTATTGAAGTTGACCTTGAAGACCATCATATCGAAAAACAAGAAATCAGTGAAAAACCATCTGCCATGGTTATTGCCTTGGAAGAAGAACTGGAAAAACTGGAAGATTGGGAGCGGATGTTATTGTTGATGCGTAGTCAGGAAATGTCCTATGCAGCGATTGCAGCATACGTCAATAAACCGGAACAACAACTGAAAGTGTATTACCAACGATTAAAGAAAAAAATAACCGAGCGGATGCAAAACAGCGAAGCTCTCAAAGCTAAATGACATGGAAAAAAAGGCGCCATTTTCCGGAGATGACTTTGAGCGATTGCTTCGTGAGCAATTTCTCCGACTTGATCAAACCAAACTCGAAAACGAAAAAATCATGGAAACTGTTTCTCAACATGTGGCCGGAAGCGATGTCTTTGTTGCTTCAACAGCAAGCGCGCCCGGCTTTGTAAAATTCCTAAAAAAATGGGGATTCCTTTCTCTTGGGATAATCTGCACCATCGCCATTTGGTTGTATTTAAAACCAAAAGAAGTTATTGTCCGCAGCTCAACTCCTACTCCAATCGCCACAGAAACTCCGCAAGTGGTAATGATTGATAATCCACAATACACCATGGATCCGGAACAAAATCCTGAACCTGCGAAATTGATTCTTCCATTGCTCATTGCCAAAAGCGACAGCGCAACTATAGCCGAAACCTACACTCCTATTGTTCAGGAAGAGAAAAAAAACACCGAGCTAATCTCCAGACCTGACACCATTCGCAAAATATTGGAAGAACCGTCGCATCTTCCAAATCTTACACCCAATGAGATCAAAGCCAATCATAAACAGAAGAAAAAAATGATTGATCGACTCATCAAAGGCGATCGTAATACTTGGGTTTTTATTCCTTCCGGCAACATGGTTCACAAAGGTGAGAACAAAACCATACAATCCTTCCGGATGCGCAGTACTGAGGTCACCAATCTCGAATACCGCACTTTCCTTTTCGATTTATTAATAGAAGGAAAAACAGATGATTTTTTAAAAGCTCGTCCCATTCAAAGCATGTGGCGCAAGCGTTTTTCGAACGGAAACGGCAATGATCCCATGGTGGAGAATTATTTTTCTCACCCTGCGTACAATGAATATCCTGTAGTAAACATC
>JBIKKU010000194.1:0-6199 GCA_044360245.1 Flavobacteriales bacterium
CAAGTGTTCTGTATTGATTCAGATTCCTGAATTGGAATTATTAGTTAATTTACACCGCGAAACCAATTTGCGGTCCTCCATGAATTTGAAAGACATCATCGAAAAAGCCTGGGATAACAGGGAATTGCTGAAAGAACAAGAAACCATTACAGCCATCAATGCAGTTATTGAAGAACTGGATAAAGGTCGCCTGCGTGTTGCCGAACCGCTTGCAGAAGGATGGCAAGTGAACGAATGGGTAAAAAAAGCAGTGGTGATGTATTTCCCGATTCGTCAAATGGAAACCATTGAAGTTGGTCCCTTTGAATTCCACGATAAAATGGCCTTGAAACGTCAGTACAAAGAACTCGGAGTACGTGTGGTTCCTCATGCTATTGCGCGTTATGGTGCTTACCTGGCCAAAGGTGTTATCATGATGCCATCTTATGTAAACATTGGAGCTTATGTAGATTCGGGCACCATGGTGGATACATGGGCAACAGTGGGTTCTTGCGCACAAATCGGAAAGGACGTTCACCTGAGTGGTGGCGTGGGAATCGGCGGTGTATTGGAACCTTTGCAAGCTGCACCTGTTGTTGTGGAAGATGGTTGTTTTGTAGGTTCTCGTTGTATTGTGGTGGAAGGTGTACGCGTGGAAAAAGAAGCTGTGCTTGGCGCGAATGTGGTGTTGACGAAATCGACGAAAATCATTGATGTTACCGGTTCCGAACCAAAAGAATATATCGGGATTGTTCCTCCGCGATCGGTGGTCATTCCGGGATCATACACCAAGAAATTTCCCGCCGGTGAATTTCAGGTTCCATGCGCATTGATTATTGGTCAGCGCAAACCATCCACCGATTTAAAAACTTCCCTCAACGATGCCCTGCGTGAATACAATGTGGCAGTGTAAATGAATTTATCCGAAATTTGATCTGCTGAAACAGATTCTCGTCATACAAACTGCATTCATCGGAGATGTCATTCTCTCCACAGCCTTGCTGGAAGAACTCCATCGGATTTTTCCGGAGGCTCATCTGGATATCTTGGTGCGCAAGGGAAATGAATCACTATTGAATGAACATCCTTTCTTGAGGGAAGTGTTGATTTGGGATAAAAAAAAGGGAAAGTACAAGAACCTTCTTCGACTATCTTCCCTCATCCGTAAACGCAAGTACGATACCGTGCTCAATTTGCAAAGGTTTGCTGCATCCGGATTCCTCACCTGGCGATCAAAAGCAAAAGAGCGAATCGGATTTGATAAAAACCCATTTTCATTTGGATATACCCACAAAGTAAAACATGAAATAGGTAATGGGAAGCACGAAGTAGAACGGAATCTTGAACTGATCAAACATTATGGTGCCAAGGATTTTGTTCAACCTAAATTGTATCCTACTGCAAAACAATATGAAAAGGTAGCTCCATTGAAAACAAGTCCGTTTGTTTGCATGGCTCCTTCTTCGGTCTGGTTTACCAAACAACTGCCCGAAGCCAAATGGGTAGAGCTCATACAGCAATGTCCCAAGCAATTCCGCATCTATTTGTTGGGCGCACAGGGCGACTATCCACTTTGTGAACGCATTGCGCGAGACTCCGGCAACAACAACTGCGAGATACTCTGCGGAAAATTATCCCTCACCGAATCTGCCGCATTAATGCAGGATGCCGTGATGAATTATGTGAATGATTCAGGTCCGCTCCATTTGTGTTCTGCCACCAATGCTCCTGTAACGGCATTCTTCTGTTCAACCATTCCCGAATTCGGATTTGGACCATTGTCCGACAAGGCCATCATCGCCCAAAGCGAATCGACATTAGCTTGCAGGCCTTGTGGATTGCACGGATACAAAGCTTGTCCGAAAGGACATTTCGAATGCGGCACATCCATTTCCATCGAAAAAATAAAGCCCGTCTGAAATTCAAACGGGCTTTTTGATTTTTAGATTGACTCCCTTTATCTGTATATCTGGTAAGCAACACCATTCACCACTACCAAAACATTTTCGCCAACCGATAAGTATTGATTGAATTCAGCAGGTTGTCCCTTTGCAAGAGCAAAATACTCGGAACTGTTGAATTGTACGCGTTTTGCATTCTTCTCATCTGCAGCACTGGCTGAACCATCTACCCAATTATCGTTTTTGTTGTAAAAGGTTTTTGAACCGACATTCTTCACATTTTGATTCACATTCACCGGTGCATTTTGAGTTCCTTGTTGTGCGCTAGATCCGGAATTGTTATAAGCCATATCCGTACCCGATACACTGGAATTGTTCTGCATGGATTGTTTGTAAGCGCGTTGCTCGTTGGCCGTTTCTCCGCGAACCACTTCAAGTTCTTTCAGGTTTTCTTCGGTCTGACGAAGATTATCCGATACAGCATTCAGGTTGACGTCCTCCCGGGCAAGAAATGCAGTATACGGTGTAAGGATTCCAAACTCTTTACTCAGCTTCACCAATTCATCAATCAATTCAGGATTTTTTCCGTTCAAATCGATCTGGTTGATCAGGTATCCGATTCTTCGTGATGCCCAAATTTTCTCAAGATAATCGTGCGCTTTGGTTCCGGTATGACTCACAAATTCAACAGGAAAAGTGTACACCTTCTCAACGCCGTTGTTTTTTCCTTTGATCGTAACAATGGATTTCCCGGGCTTGGTGTATTTACCCACCCAAAGAATTTGTCCGCCACGGAACATATCAGGAAGAACTTCGGGATATGTTGAACGCACATCCATGCCATCGAAGGAAATACGAATATCGGTAAGCACGGGACTACTAATGTTGGAAAACAATTTTGCCACACTTGCTTCAATGTCCTCACCGGGCTTAACGTACTCGCTCAATCCACCATTACCGGTCGACAAACGATCGAGCAAACGTGCATTGACATCATTACCGACACCAAAAGCGAACAGTCTTGCTTTTATTTTATTGGCATTGGTACAATTTGTCGCAATACTCATTTCATCTGTTGTACCTGCAGTAGGTAAACCGTCGGTAAGAAAAATGACATAGGTTGGTCTTTTGTTATCGGGCAATGATTCCATTGCGGCAACCAATGCTCCGTTAATATTGGTTCCGCCTCCGGGAGCAAGGGTGTTGACATAGGTATATGCTTCATCGAATGTAGCCTTGTTGTAGGTCTGCATTTCCTCTTTGTATTTTTCTACGCGATCATCGTAAGCAACAATATTGAACAAATCGCCTTCATTCAGATTGCGCAGAACAAACTCCATTGCTTTTTTGGATTGCTCTATTTTCTGTCCGGTCATTGATCCGCTGCGATCGAGCACGAACACTACATTTTTTGCAGATTGCTTTTGTGTTTCTTCAACCGATGGACTTGCCATGAGCATGAAATAACCTTCTTTTTCGGAACTCGCCTTGTAGGATAATAGTGATGCTCCTACTTCTGAGTTGTTGGTCGCAAAAACCATTTTAAAATCGGAAGTGGGAAGCACATAGCTTTTTTCCATTTTAATGACGGCTCCTTTTTCACCGTTTCTTTTGACAACAATATCATCGGTCGGACTAAAAATGCTTTTGATTGCTTCGCTTGATTCGATGCGTGCATTCAATGAAACCGAGCGAAGCGCCTTTGCACTGAACTTTTGTGTTCCGAATGGATATACAAAACTGATGTTGTTCATATGGCGATCGCATACTTGGGTATATCGCACGGTAATGGTTCTCTCCTCACCAACTTGTATCGGAAACACCGATGTTTTAAACAAACCGTATCCTGCATACTCCATCAAAGCCGGGTCGCGTTTTCTGCGCACGATTTCTTCATAAATCCCTCGGGCTTCTTCCTGCTTCATCAACTGCCCGGGAATTTCTTGTCCGTTGACCATCATCATAAAATTCTGCACAATACCTCCATTTGGGAGGGGAAAGAAAATTTCCACTTCGAGTGCTCTGTTACCGGGATTGTAAATGGTTTGTGTAACGGAAACTTCAGCGATCTGATCTTTGATGGTTGCATCCACGGCAATGGCTAGCACTTCGTAGGAATTCTGCACATGCAAAGCAGATTGTCCGAATTGCTGCTGCTGCACACGATCAAAATGCTCGGAGGTAATGGCCATTTGCGCGCAGGTTGTGGCCACAGCAAAAAAACAAATCAGGCTAAGGAGGAAAGTTCTCATGGTATCGATTTTTAATGCTGTACAACATGAAATGAGATAGGTTCAACTCCGGTAGATTTTTTTTTGAAGGCTGAAAGGTTCTATATTTGAGCAATGCTGAACACCGAACAGGACCAAGCCTTTCTCGAGTACCTTCGTCAATTCGTCACCGATGCAAAATGGCAACGCTTTAACGAAGTATTGCAAAACCGGACCAAACACCTCACTCTGGTTATCGAAGACATCTATCAACCTCAAAACGCCAGTGCAGTTATCCGAACAGCAGAATGCCTGGGCATACAGGAATTGCACATCATTGAAGACAAACAGCTTTATGTACTGAACAAAGACATTGTGGTAGGTTCATCGCAATGGGTGCGTATGCGCAAACACAAAAAATCGGAAAACAATACTGCATTGTGTTATTCAAGATTGCGCGAAGAAGGATATAAAATCTACGCAACCTCTCCTCACAAAGATCAATTCACCCCCGATAACATCCCTTTGCAGGATAAAATGGCAATCGTTTTCGGAAATGAAGCAGATGGTTTAAGTGAATATGCATTGAAAAATGCAGATGGATTTTTGTGTATTCCGATGTATGGATTTACGGAAAGCTATAACATTTCCGTTGCTGCATCAATCGCTGCACACCGCGTCATTCAAAGATTACACGAGAGTGATGTAAATTGGAAATTGAGTAAAAAAGAACACGATGAAATACTTTTGCAGTGGATGAAAAAATCGATTCGCACCTTCGATTTACTCCATTCAGAGTTTTTCACAAAGCATGGTGGAAAAAATTAATGTAATATATAGGTATAAGAAAAACATTGTTATATTTTTACATCACAAAACAAACCCTTAAAATCTAAACATCATGGCAAAAGCAACAAAGAAAAAAGCAACGAAGGCTGCAAAGCCTGCTGCTAAGAAAAAAGCTGCTCCTAAGAAAGCTGCTGCGAAAAAAGCTGCTCCTAAAAAAGCTGCTAAGAAAGCTGCTCCTAAGAAGGCTGCTGCGAAAAAAGCTGCTCCTAAGAAAGCCGCTAAGAAAGCTGCTCCTAAAAAAGCTGCTGCGAAAAAAGCTGCTCCTAAAAAAGCTGCTGCTAAGAAAGCTGCTCCTAAGAAGAAAGCTGCTGCTAAGAAAAAAGTTGCTGCTCCTGCAGCTCCTGCTCCTGCAGCGAACTAATTCCTACATCGCAACTAAGAAAAGCCCTGAAGCCAAGCTTCGGGGCTTTTTCATTTAGCACATTTTGCAACAAAAAATAGAATAGTAAAATCACCACTTAAAATCGCCTTTACGGCAATGCACTAAACCGGAATACCAATCGATAAAGAGGATAGTGAAAATGGATTATAAGGAAGATTAAGGCGCTAATCTTGACCTTTTCCAGGAATCATTCAACTTTGCATAAACAATCCGATCATGCAAACGACTCGGACGACCTTGCCAAAATTCAAACGAAAAGGGTTTTATCAAAAAACCACCCCAATGCGGCGGACGAGGCACGGTTTGATTTTTAAATTGTTCTTCAAACTGTTTTACGCGCAACTCTAAATGCTCACGTGATGTAATTTCGGTGCTTTGATCAGATGCCCATGCACCAATCTGACTCTCACGCGGACGTGAAGCAAAATAAGCGTCCGACACTTCTGCGCTCACCTTTTCTACTGTTCCTTCGATACGAATCTGACGCTCGAGATCGCCCCAGAAAAACAAAACACCGATTTTCGGATTGCCACTCAAATCGTTTGCTTTATGACTTTGGTAATTGGTATAAAACACCAATCCGTTTTCGGAAATATCGCGCATATAAACCACACGTGAACTTGGCTGAGCATTTTCATCGGCAGTGGCAATAATCATTGCATAGGGATCCAACACTTGCGCACCAACCGCTTCTTCAAACCAACGTTCGAATAATGCATAAGGATTTTCCGGAGTAGATATTTCATCCAATGGACGATTTGCAAAATCGCGACGAATCGTATTGATATAATTCCGAAGAATCTCCATGCTTAAAGGTTTTGAATGAATTGAAGTGTGTCCACTCCATCGGCATAATCCCAAAGCGCAGGACTTTGTGA
>JBIKKU010000099.1:0-9038 GCA_044360245.1 Flavobacteriales bacterium
TCTTTCTTTGCTTGTTATGCACTGTGCACACGAAGATATTCTCATCGATGCACATCCGCATATCGGCACCAACAAATTGCCCGATATCATTACACGTATTCGCGAAACGATTCTGGACTGCGGAGGTGAAATTCATTTTCAGTCTAAGCTTACTGATATCAGCCACGAAAATGGTGCGCTTAAATCCATCACCATTAACGACACCGAAAAACACGATTGCGATCAGCTCATTCTAGCCACGGGACATTCAGCGCGCGATATTTATTACCTTTTGCATGAGCGCAAAATTCCGATTGAAAGCAAGACTTTTGCATTGGGTGTGCGTGCCGAACATCCGCAGCAATTGATTGATCAGATTCAATACCATTGCGATATCCGCAGCGAATACCTTCCTCCGGCATCGTATGCATTGGTGGAACAAATAAAGGGATTGGGTGTGTATTCCTTTTGCATGTGTCCGGGCGGAATCATTGCTCCATGCGCCACAGCCCAAGAAGAAATTGTAACCAATGGTTGGTCGCCATCCCGAAGAAACAATCCATTTGCCAATTCAGGTATTGTAGTGACGGTTGATGAAAAAGATTTGGCAACATTTCAGCAATTCGGACCATTAGCTGCCTTAAAGTTTCAGGAAATGGTTGAGCGTAAAGCATGGATCACAGGAGGCAAAACACAAACAGCACCTGCTCAGCGCATGGTTGATTTTTCCAACCGCAAAATTTCTGCTAACCTTCCCGATTGTTCTTACCATCCGGGTGTGGTGTCTGCAGATCTGCACAGTGTTCTACCCTCTTCCATTTCAGATCGTCTTGCGCTTGGCTTTAAAGCATTCGGACAGAAAATGAAAGGCTACTTCACCAACGAGGCTATTTTGGTTGCACCTGAAAGTCGCACAAGCTCGCCTGTTCGTATTCCACGCGATCCCGAAAGCTTGCAGCATCCACAGATCAAAGGATTATTCCCTTGCGGTGAAGGAGCCGGATATGCAGGAGGGATAGTTTCTGCAGCCATTGATGGTGAACGTTGCGCGGAAGCCTGCAGTTAAATCCATTTTTTTAAACTGAAAATCAGTCCATTTAATATTTTTTGAAAATAATATTTAGACATTTGTCTAATTATATAAATAACTAATTACATTTGTCCTGTAATCGATACACATGAACACATTATTTAAAGCATTGAACGATCCCACACGACGCGACATCCTTGAACTCTTGCGCAAGAAGGACATGAGCGCCGGTGAGATTGCCGATCACTTTAACATTTCCAAACCCAGTATTTCGCATCACCTTGATTTACTGAAACAGGCGGGATTGGTCGATTCGGTGAAAGAGGGACAATTCATCATGTACTCTCTCAACACCACCATTTTCGATGAAATCGTCACCTGGTTTATGCAATTCTCTGACAAAAAGAAAAAATGATTTTTATGAAAACGACTAGTGATTACCTCAAAGAACTTTTGTTACTGCTTATTTCGCTTGTACCCTTGATTTACCTTTTGGTGATGGGAAATAAAATTCCGGATGAAGTCCCCATCCACTGGAACGCTGCCGGAGAAATTGATAACTACGGCTCGAAATATTTTCCTGTTTACATGAATCTGGGTCTTTATGTATTGCTGACCATCGTGCCTTTACTCGACAAACGCCTGCGCGAAAAAACTTCATTCAAAGGATTATTCTTCCGTCTGAAACTGGTCATGTTTTTATTTTTCTCCATGATCAATTGCTGCATATTTTACATTGCTTCGGGGAATGATCTGGATATGGTACAAGTCATCATCATTGGCATACTCATTTTGTTTGCCATGCTCGGCAATTACCTCATCAACGTAAGGCAAAACTGGTTTATCGGCATCAGAACACCATGGACCATGCAAAACGAAGAAGTTTGGAAACGCACGCACCGCTTGGGAGGGAAACTTTGGTTTTATATGAGCTTAGGCATGCTGGCACTGACCTTCATTATCGATCTCAAACAATTGCCTATACTTTTCTTTGCGGCTTTAATGGTAATGGTTGTTGTTCCTATCGTTTACTCCTTTGTAATTTTCAAACAACAAAAAAAGATAGAACACTGAAAAAGTGACGGAAACGCTCCGGATTAAACGTCATTTTTTCATGATTAGAATCAGTGAAACGACATTTTTTCCGAAAAAACAGATTGGTATTTCTCTTGTGGTGGTGTAGGAAACCAGAGCTCGGTTTAAACACAATAAACTTAAAAAAGAAAAACCATGACACTCATTAAAAGAACCAATAGCTTTCCGTTTTTCCCCTCCTTTGTGGAAGACGAATTCAATCGTGATTTTTTCAACTGGCCGGGAAATCAAATCAAACAAAATGTTCCTGCAGTTAACGTTCACGAAACAGAAAAAGCCTTCACCATTGAAGTGGCTGCACCCGGTGTGAAAAAAGAGGATTTTAAAATCGCCCTCGATCAAAACATCATCACCATTTCCTCCAAACAAGAAAACAAAACAGAGGAAAAAGATGAAAAGAAAAATTACACCCGCCGAGAATTCAGCTACAGCAGTTTTTCTAGGTCGTTTACACTACCCGATAAACTTGTTGATCTCGACAAAATTGAAGCAAAACATGAAAACGGTATCCTGCATATTGTGCTTCCCAAAAAAGAAGCCGTTGTACAAAAAGGAAATCGTCTGATTGATGTGAACTAAAAAAAGGTCCGCTGTATAGCGGACCTTTTTATTTTTTCCATGCTCTTGTCATTTCCCTTTTTCCGGGAGGACCGGGCAAAGGTTCCACTACAAATCCTGCAGCTTTCATGTTTCTTTTTACTTCACCCTTAGCGCAATAAGTCACCAGAATTCCATCTTTTTCCAAAAGCGAAAACAATTGGGAGAACATGGCAATGGTCCACAATTCGGGTTGCACTCGGGGTGCGAACGCATCAAAATAAATCAAGTGAAATGGATGCTGAGATGGTATCAAATTCTCCATTCCTCCATGTAATTTTTGCACCGTAAAATAATCGTGAATTTTTTCTTCTATATTCCATTCCGCTGCATGAAGTGCATTGAAAGTTTCCTGCTGAAAAGGATTTGATGTGTAGCTGAGTTGACTTGTTATTGCTATGTCCAAAGGATATTTTTCAATCGTCGTATAGTGCACCACCTGATTTTGCTTTTCTGCTTCCATGGCGCTTAACCATGCATTCAATCCGGTACCAAATCCAAACTCAAAAATGCGTAATTCGGAAAGTGATTTTAGGGGATGCATTCCTGCTTCAATAAAAACATGCATGGATTCGGTTAAGGCACCATGAACGGAATGATAAGTTTCATCCTGATCGGGTAAGTACAAGGTTTGTGAGCCGTCACCGGAGGATATGATTTTGAGTTCTTTTGACAATCCATGTTGCTGCATATTCAAAGATAAGCACAAGTTTTCGCGGGACAGACAATAAGCTTTCCCCACTCACGTTATTCCATAAACCCCTCTCTATGAATGACAATTCCATTGCCGTAGTATTCGGAGTGTTGAGTGTGATTGTCCTGATTGCGATTCTACTTATCCTCTGATGATCCTGTATCCCGTTGAAAAATTCGACGGGATATTTTTTTCACATGGTTTTGTTTTATCGGATATTTACCTATATTCATCGATAAATAATAAAATTTTACCGATAAAACCTTTAAACCTACTGCTATGAGCACAAGTATTGAACACTACTACAACATTGTAGAAAATTGCATCCGTAACCTGGGTGTTGATCCTGCTCTTTGTCGCGGTGAAAACGCCGGTCAATGGAGCCTCAAAAAAGGAAGCGCCAGTGTATGGATCGACGTTTGGCACATTGAGCGCGAAGGTCGTGCCTATTGCCAGGTGATGTGTCCCGTTATGGAGATCAACACACCCGATAAAGAAGCTTTTTTCCGTGAATTGCTTGAGATCAACGATAAACTCTTTGGATGTGCCTTCACCATTTACAACAACTGGACATGGTTGAAAGTGATTCGCGAGTGCGATGGCATGGACGAAAACGAAACTGCCGCCATGATCAACCGCATTGGTGTATATTCCGATCAGTATGATGATTATCTTATCGGAAAATACAATGCTGCAAACGCAAGCGGAACAAAAGCTCCTTAATTTTTGAAGTACATACAGGAAGGTCAGTCGGTTCGGCTGACCTTTCTTTTTTCCGTTCATGTATTTGGGTAGGTGAATTGAATTTCGTTTTCTATTTTCACGCTGCCATGGCCGGACTGTTCAGGATATTGCTTCCTCTGCTTTTAATGCATTCGTTTTCCTTTGCGCAGGACAGGTCCATTGCTGCACTCTACTCATCGAAACCCATAAAAATTGATGGCGTTTTAGATGATTCCATTTGGAATGTAGCCCCACGTAGTTCAGATTTTTTTCAATTCTATCCTTTTGATTCATCCGCTGCATTTACACGGACAGAAGTAATGGTTGCCTTTGATAAAGAGCATTTACACATTGCAGCAATTTGTCACGAAGAAAATCACAAAGACCATGTGATTCAATCCTTAAAACGCGATTACGACCTCACTGCCAGCGATGGTTTTTATGTGGTATTGGATCCGTTCAGCGACCAAACCAATGGCTTTATGTTTGGCGTCAACCCCGAAGGTGCGCAATACGAAGGACTCCTTCAATACGGCGGAAACATGGGCGTTTCAACAGTTTGGGACAACAAATGGTTCAGTGAAGTAAAGCACTATCCGGATCAAAAAATCTGGATTGTGGAAATGGCCATTCCCTTCAAAACCCTACGTTACCCCATAGGCATTGCCAAATGGAAAATAAATTTTGCACGCTACAATCTCGCAAAAAATGAGATTTCCGTTTGGCAGCGCATTCCAAGAAATTTCTCTACCTCATCACTTGCCTTCTCCGGTGATTTGCAATTTCAGGAAGCACCCAAAAAACAAGGTGGAAATGTTGCAGTGATTCCCTATTTGATTGGAACGGGTTCAGACAATTACACAACCACCGAAAACGATTTTTCCTTTAAACCCAATGCAGGAGTAGATGCAAAAATTGCCGTAAGTTCATCCCTCAATCTCGATCTCACCATCAATCCGGATTTTGCACAAGTAGAAGTCGACAGGCAGGTGACCAATCTCTCACGTTTCAGTCTGTTTTTTCCGGAGCGCAGAAATTTCTTTCTTGAAAATTCCGACTTGTTCGAACGCTTCGGATTTCGGCAGATTCGACCGTTTTTCTCGCGCAGAATCGGTTTAAATTCAGGACAAGCCATTCCCATTTTATTTGGTGCACGACTATCCGGAAAAATCAACCGCGACTGGAGAATTGGTGCAATGACCATGCAAACCGAAGGCGGAAAACTTCCCGGATTGCAAGGGCAAAATTATTCGGTTGCTGCCGTGACCTACCAAATGAAAGGCCGTTCCAACATCTCAGCCATATTGGTCAACCGCCAGGGATTCGAAAAAAACGAAGTCAATTGGTCCGATTACAACCGCATCGCCGGCATCGATTGGAACATTGCCACGCGCGACAATAAACTTCTCGGTAAATTGTTTTTTCACCATTCTTTTTCTCCGGATAAAACCCAAAATGCTTTTGCACACGCGTCTTGGTTGCATTACGAAACGCCGCAAATTACCCTAGAATGGAACCATGAATATGTGGGACATAATTACGATGCTCAAACCGGATTTGTGCCACGTATCGACTATTTCAATCCGAACACAGGAAACATCGAAAAGCGATCTTACCTGCGATTGGAACCTTATGCTTCGTATTCCTTTTATCCTAAATCGGGCAAGGTGAACAACCATGGTCCTGCGGTTTATATGAGTCAGTATTTCGATGGACAATACAAGGAAAACGAACGTTTATTGATGTTGAGTTATACCGTGAATTTTCAAAACGCAGCGCAACTTTCTTTTGAGGCTGTAAACAATTTTGTGTGGTTGTATTTTGATCAGGACATCACCTTTTCCGACAATACACCCCTAGCAGCAGGAGGATATACCTTTTACAATTACACGGCATTTTTTCAATCGAGTCCGAGGAACAAACTCAATTACAATTTATCTCTGGATTATGGCGGTTATTATTCCGGACAAAAAATCACTTCTGCAGCAGGCATAAACTGGCGCAGACAACCATGGGGGATTTTTTCGCTTACGGCCCAACTCGATCAAATCGATATGCCGGATGGATTTGAAGATGTTTCTATCTTTTTAATTAGTCCGCGAGTAGATCTATCCTTTACCAAAAGTTTATTCTTCACCACTTTTATTCAATACAATACACAAATTGAAAACGTCAACATCAATTCGCGTTTGCAATGGCGTTTCCGTCCAATGTCCGACATCTACTTGGTGTACACCGAAAATTACGATCCTTTCAACATTTCCATCAAAAACCGCGCGCTTGCCGTGAAAATGGTGTGGTGGATTAGTGTGTGATTCCTGATGGATTTAAATGATGGACATACCACTCTACCGCTTCTTTTAATCCTTTGCGCAGATCGTGTGTTGGTGCATATCCCAAAAGTGATTTTGCTTTTTCAATGGAAGCTAAAGAATGCGGAATTTCGCCCTGACGTTCGGGACCATAATTGATTTTGATATGCGCTATTTTGGGGTCGTATTGGGCCAATACTTCTTTCAATACGGCAAGTAATTCGTTGAGTGAAGTGCGTTCGCCAAAGGCCACGTTGAACACTTGATTCATAGCATCCGGATTACTTGTGGAAGCTGCAAGTTCATTGGCTTGAATGACATTGGCGATGTAAGTAAAATCGCGCGAATTGTTTCCGTCGCCAAATATTACCGGAGACTGTCCGGATAAAAGTGTCTTGATGAATTTCGGAATAGCCGCTGCATACATACCATCGGGATCCTGATTTTTCCCAAAAACATTGAAGTAACGCAAGCCGATAATTTCCATGCCATACAAGCGATGAAAAACATCCGCGTAAAGTTCATTCACGTATTTGGTTACCGCATAAGGTGAAAGTGGTTTCCCGATTCGCTCTTCTAATTTTGGCAATTCGGCACTATCTCCATAGGTTGATGAACTACCTGCATAGATAAACCGCTTCACTCCGGCTTCTCTGGCTGCATGCAACACATTCAGAAATCCGTTGATGTTAATGTCGTTGGTGGTAATGGGATCGTTTACACTTCTTGGAACACTTCCCAATGCGGCCTGATGCAGTACGATATCGATTCCTTTCATGGCCTCTTTGCAAACTTCCGGATCACGAATATCGCCTTCGATTTGACGAAACATGGCGTTATCCTGAAAAGGCAAAATGTTCTCATTTTTTCCTGTGAGGAAATTATCGAGTCCTGTGACTTTATTCCAGCGCGACAAAAAATGAGCGGTAAGGTTCGACCCAATAAATCCGGCGTTTCCGGTGATTAGAATATGTTTTCCGGTGAGAGGCAAGTGCAGTAGTGTTTGAGCAAATTAAATAAAAAGTCCCGAGAAGCTTTCCCGGGACTTTTTAAATTTTGACTAATTCTTATTTCGCGTAGTTCACTGCACGTTTTTCACGGATGACGGTGATTTTCACCTGACCGGGATAGGTCATTTCCGTTTGAATGCGTTGTGAAATATCGAAGGAGAGTTTATCGACATCGGCATCGCTTACTTTTTCAGCTTCGCAGATAACACGCAATTCGCGTCCCGCCTGAATCGCATAAGCACTTCCAACTCCGGGATAGGACAAGGCCAAACCTTCGAGTTCTTTGATACGCTTGATGTAGGATTCAACGATTTCGCGACGTGCACCCGGACGAGCGCCTGAAATGGCATCACATACCTGAATGATCGGCGAAATCAAAGTGGTCATTTCGATTTCATCGTGATGCGCTCCAATGGCGTTGCATACATCCGGTTTTTCACCAAACTTCTCGGCGATTTTCATGCCAAGGATAGCATGCGGCAATTCCGGTTCTTCATCGGGAACTTTTCCGATATCGTGGAGCAATCCGGCACGTTTGGCAATCTTAGGATTCAATCCCAATTCAGAAGCCATGATGGCACAAAGATTGGCTACCTCGCGGCTATGTTGCAATAAGTTTTGTCCGTAAGATGAACGGTACTTCATGCGTCCCACCATACGAATCAATTCAGGATGCAATCCATGAATACCTAAATCAATGGCAGTTCGTTTACCGGTTTCAATAATTTCTTCTTCGAGTTTGTGTTTGGTTTTAGCCACCACTTCTTCGATACGGGCAGGGTGAATTCGTCCGTCGCTTACCAATTGGTGCAATGCCAAACGAGCGATTTCACGACGCACAGGATCAAAGCAAGATAAGATAATTGCTTCCGGAGTGTCATCTACAATAATTTCTACACCTGTTGCAGCTTCGAGCGCACGGATGTTACGTCCCTCGCGACCGATGATGCGTCCTTTGATTTCATCATTCTCGATGTTAAATACCGACACTGCATTTTCAACCGCATTTTCTGTAGCCACACGTTGAATGGTTTGGATAACGATACGCTTAGCTTCTTTGCTGGCTGTAAGTTTCGCTTCGTCCATGATTTCTTTAACGTGCGACATTGCAGCTGTTTTGGCTTCTGCTTTCAGTGCTTCTACCAATTGTGCTTTTGCATCTTCTTTGCTGTAGCCTGAAATTTTTTCGAGTTCGGCAACTTGCTTTTGATGCGCACGATCAACCTCTTCTTGCTTTTTATTCAGCTTTTCGGTTTGTTGATTGAGTTGTTCGCGAAGGTTTAACTGATCTTTTTCAAGACGCGTTACATCTTCCATTTTACGTGAGATTTCCTTCTCTCTACTCTTGATTCGGTCTTCGCCACTTTGCACTTTGCGCTCGCGTTCAATCACGGCCTTTTCGTGCTCTTCTTTCAGTTGCAGGAATTTCTCCTTCGCCTGAAGGATTTTGTCTTTCTTGATGTTCTCCCCTTCTTTCTCGGCTTCGCGAATAATTTCTGCGCGTTTGCCTTTGAGAATTCCGTTTAGAATGACCCAAACGAGTCCACCACCAAGAACCAGACCTACCGCGGCACCGATAATGATACTAACTGGTTCCA
>JBIKKU010000087.1:0-9626 GCA_044360245.1 Flavobacteriales bacterium
TCCCAACGGTTACCGCTCAGTGTATGGTCACCTCTCACGTTTTGCGCCAAAGATTGAAAACTATGTACGGGAACAACAATACAAACAGAAAACGGAAATCATCAAATTGGATTCGCTTCCTTCGGATTTATTAAGTTTCAAAAAAGGAGAAATCATAGCTTATACAGGAAACACCGGACATTCTGGTGGTCCGCACTTGCATTTCGAAATTCGCGAAACAGCCACCGATAAAGCGCTAAATCCCTGGTTATTTGGTTTCGATATTAAAGATGACATAAAACCAACAATCCATGACATCAAAGTTTATCCCTTGAACGATAGTACTGTGGTGAATGGAAAGGCGGAAGAAAAAGTCTTTGCTGCAGTTGGGTCGGACGGAAAATACAAGCTCAAGGATTCGGTGATTTACGCCCGAGGCCCAATAGGATTTGCCATACACACCATCGACATGACCAATAATTCTATGAATAAATGCGGCGTGTACGAGGTGGAATTGTTTTTGGGCGACAGCATGATTTTCAAACAACAGATGTCCTGCATTGATTTCAACACTAACCGCTACATCAATGCGCACATGGATTATTACGCTTACCGCGACCACAAACACTCCTACCATAAATCGTTTATTGATGGCAACAATCAATTGGATATTTATCCGGTTAAAGCCAACGAAGGATGGATAACCGTAGATGCAAAATCGACCCAACAGTTGAAATACATTGTGCGTGATCTAAAAGGAAACACATCGGTATTGCGATTTACTATTGCACCCGACACTGCAAAAGCTCCAAGTCATTTGGTATTGAAATGCGAGGCCAATTCCGATAACGAAATTTTTTATCCCATTCATTGGGAATCGCCGCGTATCATTAAGTTCCACGACATGGAAATTTCCATTCCGAAATATGCCATTTACAATGAACAGTGTTTGCGTGTGGTAAAATTGGCCGACAAAAAAGGCATGCAAGGTCCGGTTTTTCAAATTGGCGACGCTAATATTCCCATGCAAGAATATATGGATATTGCCTTGCCGGTAAATGCTGTTCCTGATTCTTTGCACTCAAGATTATTGGCTGTTTACATCAACGGAAAAGGCGGAATCAGCGCCGAAGGTGGACATTATGAAAATGGTCATGTGCACTTCAAAACAAGAGCATTCGGAAAATACTCCACGATGCTCGATACGACCAAACCTGTGATTACACCAGTAAACATCAGCGAAGGAAAAATTACGAGCTCTCTTTCCCACTTCGAATTTAAACTTGCCGACAACCTCAGTGGAATCAAGAAATACGAATTGTATGTTGATGACAAATGGTTGCTTTCAACCTACGATCCGAGAAAGGGAAAATTGCGATTGGATTTGAAAAAAGAACCGATTGCAAGCGGTGAACATCAATTGTTGCTCAAAGTAAGCGATGAACGCGGGAACCTTGCTATTTTTACCTGCAGATTTACCCATTGACGTGAAAACACTGATTGTTGTTACCGGACCAACAGCCTCCGGAAAAACCGGTTTGAGTATTGCGCTTGCAAATCATTTTGCCAGTGGAATAATCAATGCCGATTCGCGTCAGATTTACCGTGAAATGTCGATAGGCACTGCGCGTCCTACCGAGGATGAACTCCAACTTGCACCGCATTTTTTATTCGGACATGTTTCTATCCATACGCATTATTCAGCCGGCGATTACGAAAGAGATGCGGAAGAAATGCTTCAACAACTTTTTGAAAAAAGCAACTATGTTGTTGTTTGTGGAGGAACAGGTTTATACCTCAATGCACTGATTCATGGCTTTGATGATGTACCGCAAAAAGACGATGCCTTGCGTGCTGAATTACAGGAATTGTTTGTTGAATCAGGAATTCAGGCATTGACTGAACGTCTTCAAAAAATTGATCCTGAATTTGTACCGCATGTCGACATTCACAATCCTCACCGTGTGATGCGTGCGATTGAGATTGCCACCCTTTCCGGAAAAAGCAACCTGGAAATTCGTCAAGGAAAAAAGAAACAACAAGACTTGCATGTGATTTCCTTTATGATCGATCATCCGCGTGAAGTACTATACAACAGGATCAATCAACGTGTGGACGAAATGGTAAGCACCGGATTAAAATCTGAGGCAGAATCACTTTATCCCCACAAAAATTTAAAGGCCTTACAAACTGTTGGCTATTCGGAGTGGTTCGATTTTTTTGACGGAAAGATTACCGAAGAAAAAGCAATTGAACTGATTAAACAGCATACGCGCAATTACGCCAAGCGACAACTCACCTGGTTTCGTCGCGATGAAAAAATGCACCGACTTCATCCGGAACATGCCTTGGAAGAAGCTATTTCCTGTATTGAAAAGGAGGTCCAATCATGAATTGGTTCGCTTCGTACAAAAAGGTTCAGCCTGCCATTTTAAACTTGATTCTTGCAGAGGTTTGCATTCAGCTGATCAATGCAGCCTTCATGTTCATTTTGTTGATCTACATGCAAAAACAAGGTTATACCGATTATGAAGGAGCCAATTTCACCAAGTTTCGTTTTTTGAGTGTGATTACCCTTTCCATTCCGATAGGTATGTGGATTGAAGGAAGGCGAATCAAACCGTTTTTTTATGCCGCCTGTGTAATTGTTCCCGTAATGTCGGTATGTACCATCTACGGCATTGAAATTAAAAGCGATTGGATCATATACGTATCACAATTCATTTGGGGTTTAGGTTTCATCTTTATTCAAGTTACCGCACTACCTTTTATTCTGCGCAATGCCTCATCCGACACGGTTACCGAAGGCATTTCCTTGAGTCATTCAACCTGGAGCATTGCAGGTATTCTTTCCGGTTCATTTATTTTTCTTTTCCGCAGTATCGATCCTGAGATTTTCTCCGAACGGAATTTATTGATTGCTTTATCCATTGCAGGATTTAGCGGTTTGTATTTTGTTTCGCGCATTCGTATTGAAGAACAGGTAAACGATCCTGCACGCAAATCCAAAACACGTGAAGCCTACAATTGGCGATTGATCCTTGAAGCAAGCATACCGATTACCCTAATCGCAGTTGGAGCGGGATTAACCATTCCCTTCATTTCTGTTTTCTTCTACAATGTTCATGGCATCGATTCGGAAACCTTTTCCATCATGGGTGCATTGGCACTTATCATTGTGTTCTGGGGTACGATGCTTGTACCTGTTATCAAAAACAGAATGGGCTATAAAACAGCAGTTCCACTTACACAAAGTTTGGCCATCCTCTCTTTGATTTTTCTTGCGCTTACTGAATTGGGTGCAGGCACAACAAGCGGACTGGTGCTTGCCATTTTTTTCTATACCCTACGTCAGCCCCTCATGAACATGGCTGCTCCCATGACTTCTGAAGTCACAATGATGTATGTTGGCGAACGCAATCGCGAAATGATGAGCGCACTCACCGCAAGCATCTGGAGTGGGAGTTGGTTTATATCGGCCTGGATATTTGAAATTCTCCGTGAAGACCGGGTTCGCTACATGAATATTTTCTTTATCACAGCAATGCTTTATTCCCTGGGTGTTGTAGCCTATATGCTCTTGATCCGAAAACACGAAAAGAAAAACTCGGCAGTGGAAAAATCAGAATGATGGAAATTCCTACGCTATTACAAACACTTACCGCTACAAAAGAGCAATACTTTCCTTACTCCTTCTTGCTCAAAAAGTAAACGTTAAACGAAGTTAAAGTTCAGTAATTCCATAACCTTTTCAGGAAACCGCGATAAATGTCTATACATTTGTCGGACATGAAAAACAAAGAAACACCTCTTCTTCTTCTTTTAGCAGCCATACAATTCACCAATATTCTCGACTTCATGATCATGATGCCCATGGGGAAACAGATCATGGAATATTACGATATCAGCAATACTGCCTTCAATTTTCTTGTTGCTTCTTATGTCTTTGCAGCAGGTATTTCCGGAATTGTTGCGGCCAATTTCCTCGACAATTTCGACCGTAGAAATTCTTTGATATTTACGTATGGTAGCTTTTTGGTTGGAACCTTTTTATGTGCCATTGCTCCAAGTTTTGCTTTTCTGGTAACCGCGCGCATTTTCACCGGAATTTTCGGAGGAATTATTGGTGCACAAATCCTGGCTATTATAGCCGACGTGGTTCCTTTTGAACGTCGCGCATCCGCAATGGGAGTAACCATGGCCTCTTTCTCACTTGCTTCAGTAATTGGTGTTCCTATGGGAATTTTCATTTCGGAACCCTGGGGTTGGAAAGCACCGTTTTTCCTGATCGCAGGAGTGGGTGTTTTGGTTTGGATTTACAGTTTCAAAATGATTCCAAGCCTGAAAAGTCATTTGGGAAACAAACGCAATAAAGCTTTTGAAATTTTCTCGGTTGCCTTTCGCAAAGGTAGTCCACGCATTGCACTCATCATGATGGTGATTATGACAACCGGTCATTTCATGGTAGTTCCCAACATTGCCAATTTCGTTCAATTCAATCTCGGATTTTCGGAACGCGAATTATTGCTGGTTTACCTTATTGGCGGTTTGGTTTCTCTGTTTACCAATCCGTTTGTGGGCAAACAAGCCGATCGTTTTGGCAAACAAAAAGTATTCGTCATTATGGTGCTGTTGAATTCCATTCCGGTATTGCTTCTAACCAATTTGAGTGCAAGCAGTCTTGTGCTCACCTTATGCATCACAGCTATGTTTTTTGCTTTTTCATCCGGACGATTTTCTCCTGCGCAAGCTTTAATTACACAGGCTGTAGAACCTCGATTCAGAGGCAGTTTCATGTCTTTTTTATCCGCCATGCAACAAATTGGGGCAGGCATCGGAGCTGTCATTTCAGGCTTGGTGATGAGTCAGGCTCCCGATAAATCTTACATCGGTTTTCCGGTGGTGGGGATCATTTCAGTCAGTGTTGGTTTAATGTGTCTTTTCTTTATCGGGAAAATTAAGCCTTTGCCCTCCAACTCTTGATTTTCTCAAGGATTTCGAGGTGTTCATCCTGTTATTAACACCCCCTGTATAAGTTCAGGCATCCCTTTCCCTCATTCGGCCGTCTTTAGTGTAACTAAATGATTTTAGTTGCGTTTGAGTACTAAAAGCCAATATATCGAAGAATGAGGCAGTTAAAAATTACTAAGCAGGTCACCAACAGGGAGACCCTTTCACTCGACAAGTACTTACAGGAAATCGGGCGTGTTGAATTGATCACCGCGGAGGAAGAGGTTGAACTGGCGCGCCGTATCAGAGAGGGTGACCAAAGGGCATTGGAAAAACTCACCAAAGCCAACTTACGTTTCGTTGTTTCCGTTTCGAAACAGTACCAGAATCAGGGACTCACACTCCCCGACCTTATCAACGAGGGAAATCTTGGTCTGATCAAAGCAGCACAACGTTTCGATGAAACACGTGGATTTAAATTCATTTCGTATGCCGTTTGGTGGATCCGTCAATCGATCCTTCAAGCACTGGCAGAGCAATCGCGTATCGTTCGTCTTCCACTGAACAAGATTGGTTCCATCAACAAAATCAACAAGGCATTTGCCAAATTGGAGCAGACTTACGAGCGCATTCCAACCGATGATGAATTGGCAGAACTTCTTGAGCTTACACCCGAAGAAGTGAAACAATCCATTCGTTATTCAGGCCGACACGTTTCCATGGATGCACCTTTGAAAGAAGGTGATGATGATTCATCAAGCATGTATGATGTACTTGTTGGAGAAGACAGTCCAAGTCCCGAAGGTGGTCTCATCAAAGACTCCCTGCGCCGCGAAATTGAGCGTTCACTCACCACACTCACTCCACGTGAAGCAGATGTTGTGCGTTTGTATTTCGGACTGAACGGAGAACATCCGCTTACTCTGGAAGAAATCGGAGAGCGTTTTGATCTCACCCGTGAGCGTGTGCGTCAGATTAAGGAAAAAGCCATCCGTCGTCTGAAGCACACCTCCAGAAGCAAATTACTTAAAGCTTATCTCGGACAATAATGATATCCGTTAACTCTTTTGCAAAGGCATGCCTCATAGGTGTGCCTTTCCTGCTTCTTGCCTTTTCGCTGAGACAAGAACAATCCAACCTTTCAACCGTGAAAGGAAAAATCATTGCTGAAACCTTTGAAAACAAACGTGGTCAAAAAATTGAACGCTTTCAGGAATTGTACTTCAGGCAAGGCAAACAAAAGTTTTTCATTCGGCACTGCAACAGCATGAACATGGCTGTATTGCGCGCATGTGTGAATCAAAATGTAGAAGCAGAAGTGGTTTACGGAAATGGATTTTGGGACATGTGTAATGATTCCGTCATGGTGCAAAGCCGCACCGGACCGTATGTAGAAATAAAAAACATTCAACTCATGGATGCTCCAAATTATTTGGTTTCCGATGGAAGCAACAACACGTATGACGTTTCGCAAAAGCAGATTAAATACACAGGCGTAAAAAAAGAAAACTCCAGTTCAGGAACGTATAGTGGTGGTCAGGACAAGAATGTCAACATTGATTTACCCGTGTTTTTTGAATTGCAAAAACGATTGGATGAAGCTATGCTGAACAAAGCCGAGCACCAGAGCAATCGGGCTATGGGAACGATGGTGATTACGCGCATCCTTAAAGGAAAAAAAGAATCCATCATACTCAAACAAGGTGTCATTGCCGATAAAATCTTACAAGAATTGAAGTCTGCATTGCAAGGGCAATAATGGGTTTTTATATTTGGTAAAAATCCGCACATGACTCGATTGCTTCTCTTCTTTTTTCTTTTTTGTTCTTATGCTGGAAGTGCTCAATTCAGCATCAATTGGGAATACCCCAAAGGCAATCAGCGTATGGTTCCACTTTACGGTCGCACCGAAATTGGGATTCGCACCGATATGTCCGTGTGGCGTCAAATCGAATCTTTCCTGTCGGATGAAAAAGGTGGACTAAATCCTTACGAAGCATCAGACATTCGGATTTATGCACAGTACATTGCACCCGACGGAAGAGAATTTGTGCGCGATGCTTTTTTTTACCAGGCGTTCAAAGGAATACCTGCAAACAAAGAATGGACAACA
Source organism: Flavobacteriales bacterium (assembly GCA_044360245.1). GTDB lineage: Bacteria > Bacteroidota > Bacteroidia > Flavobacteriales_D > UBA2798 > UBA2798. The sequence goes on from JBIKKU010000087.1 coordinate 7,043, forward strand.
GACACCACTTCTTTTCCCTTTCGCGTTCGATTTGCAGCGGACATGAATGGACCCTGGAAAGTAAAATTGTTTATCTCCATCAAAAACGAACCTGCTTCGGAAATTGCACGATTGGAGTTTAATGTCGTTGCTTCAACTTCCAAAGGTTTCCTCAGGAAATCCAACGAAAAAGAAAATAATCCTTACTACATCCGAAGCACTGCCGACAATCAGGTTTTCTTTGCAGTAGGCGAAAACATTACGCATTCGGAATATGTTAAGGTGAATCCGGCTTCGCATGCACGTCATAAAAAATGGCTGAAACAATTGGCGGACTATGGCGGTAATTTTGTGCGTTTGGAATTGGGTGCGCAGAATTTTTTGGTGGATTGGGAAAACATTTACAATTATTCCAACCGTTTGGACGAAGCATGCGGTATGGATGAATTGGTGGATATGTGCGAAAAGCGAGGCATCTATTTTATCCTGTTTACTCACCACGTAGAATTCCATCATTCCGATGAAGACAAAGCCTGGCCGGATCGTCCGGTGCAATGGAACAACAATTCCTATCATCGTCAATTGAACCTGAAAGAACCCATGGATTTTTTCAGAAGTGATGAGGTTTTAAAACACTTGAAACGTCGCTACCGTTATGTGTTGTCGCGTTGGGGATATTCACCTTCTTTTTTCATGTACGAGTTTTCGGAAGTTGACAATATGCTTGGTCGCGATGCCGCCTTCAAAAACATCTACATGAACGATCAACAAGCGCGTTTGGATTTTCTTGCCTTTTTCCTGAAAATCAAAAAAATGATCAATGAAGAATTGGGCTATTCCAATATTCATGTGGTGACCAGTTTTGCCAATTCGGTGGATTTTGAAAAAGGAAAGGACCATCTCTACAACAACCAGGCTTTCACCTTCACGCACAAATACGGCGAACAAAAAGATGAAAATTTCGAGCAGCGCTATCTCGGTTTAATGCGTTTGCGTAAGACTTACAAAATGCCCTACATGGTTGAAGAAATGGGTCCACGCGATGGCATTCTGCATTGTGTAACACCGGTTCAATTTCACAACGACATTTGGGCAACTTCCTTTATGGGGAGTTTTGGTTGCGGCATGCATTGGTGGTGGGACCGCGGGATTCACGACAACCACTACTACAGAGATTTTAAACCTTTGTCGGAATATTTTAAATCCATCAAATTATCCGAATACAATTTTGAACCCAAAACATGGTCGGACAAACCCAAACATTCGAATGCTCATGTGGATAAGCGAAAAATGGAAATATTCTATTTGCAAGACAAGGACGGAAAAGGCGTTTTTGGTTGGATACACAATGCCACTTCATTTTGGCGTAATGAAAAAGACGAGCGCATGACGCAGCTTATTGAACAAGGACACCTCAATCAGCCTTGCGTGATGGAAGATGGAGATAAACTCGGTTGTGCACCGCCTTGTTGGCATGCCGTTGATTATGCACATAAAAGTTTTGTCGACAAATACCGTGAAATCATTCGTGTAGAAAAAATGAAATTTCAATTTGTTGGTTTGAAAAAATCCCTCGGAACGAAAAAAGCCACTTACAAATTGACTTACATTTCAACCTATGAAGCCGGAAAGATTTTAGGTGAAACGGAAGTCAGTTCAAGTTCATCCGGAAAAATTTCGGTTGTACTGCCAACACTGGGTGCAGGAGGCGCTGAACCACGTGATTATGCTTTCAAACTGGAGTATATCGGAGAAAAATAATTGCGCTGTTTATTCCATTCCAATTCTAATCAACACTTCTGTTCCGGAGATTTCTCCAGCGTCATTTATCAAATCGCGAATGATGATATTGCCATCCTCGGGAACACTTCCGGTTTCTTTGTTCAACATGGCCAGTCGTTCCTGTGTTACAATAAGCGCCATGGATTTATGCTGACTATCCCTTTGTGCTTTATGCTCAATAGCTTTCTTTCTTCCTACGCCGTTATCACGCACTACACATTCCAATACTTTTCGGTTGGCACGGAATTCAACTTCAATGTTGCCACGACGGTTTAATCCGTTGAACCCATGAATGATGGAGTTCTCGACAAAAGGCTGCAAAAGCATGGATGGTATCATGACTTCTTCAGGATCGATTGAATCATCCACCTGAATGGAATAATCGAATGCATCATTGCGCGTGAATTTTTCCAGACTCAAATAGTCATCCAGCGTTTGGACTTCTTTCTCCAGGGGAATCAATTGCTCCCGCGAATTTTCCAAAATGGAGCGCATCAGTTTTGAGAATTTGGATAAATACAGTCGCGCTGTTTTTTCATCTTTCTGTCCGATCATTCCCTGAATGGAATTCAATGCATGAAAAATAAAATGTGGATTCATCTGCAAACGCAAAGCTTTTTGTTCCAATTCAAGCATGCGTTTTTCCAATTTAAAACGTTCCCTGAGTTCACGATGGCGGCGTCTTGATCTTCGCGTAAAAAACAATACCAGTGCGGCAATCAGCAGGACAACACTTCCATACACCAAAACATTAAACCACCAGGTTTGCCAAAAGGGAGGATAAATCAGGAATTGAAACTCAAGAGTTTTTTCCGATTTCACA
>JBIKKU010000195.1:0-6189 GCA_044360245.1 Flavobacteriales bacterium
TCGAGTGAAGTGGAATCGGAAAGGTTCACTTTTAGTTTTCTTCCGGACTGTTCGAAATTGGTTCCGTTCATAGATTCAACCACTTTACGGGCCAATTTATCTTCGACATCCACAAAGGAGAATTCGCGTTTGATATCGATTCTTCCAATGGCATTTCCGCGGATTCCGGCAAGGTCGCAGATGATACGCACCATCATGCCTTTGTTGACATTGTCCATTTCTCCGATGTTGAGGAACAAACGTTGCATGCCTTTTTCCATCGGACGCTCGCCGCGATTTCCTTCTCTGCGATCACCACGTTCTCCGCGATCACCACGTTCACCACGATCATCACGACGGTTATCGTTCGATTTCGCAGAAACATTAAGGTCTTCGGAATGTTTGTAGTATTCGATAAAGCGACTGAATTCGGCCGAAACAAAACGTTTCATGATGTCTTCTTTGGACAATCCGATGAGTTGCTCTTCCACTTTGATCATGTAAGGCTCAATGGCTTTTTCATCTACCGGTGTATTGACCATGCGGTTGATGAGGGAGAACAATTGCTTTTCGCAAATTTCTTTCCCGCCGGGAATTTGTTTCTGAACAAAGCTTTTCTTGATAACACGCTCAATATCGCGGATACGGTTGTTTTCGCGGGTATTAACCAATACCAATGAAACTCCTTTTTTACCTGCACGAGCAGTTCTTCCGGAACGGTGGGTGTAGTTTTCTACATCATCAGGAAGGTTGTAATTGATAACGTGCGAAATATCGCTAACGTCGATTCCACGCGCTGCTACGTCGGTTGCACAAAGCAATTGCAAAGTACGTTCGCGGAATTTTTTCATCACGGCATCGCGTTGCATTTGGGATAAATCACCATGCAAGGCTTCGCAATTGTATCCGTCTTTGATGAGTTTTTCGGACACTTCCTGTGTTTCGCGACGTGTGCGACAGAAAATAATTCCGAATACATCGGGATAAAAATCGATGATGCGTTTGAGTGCGAAATAACGATCCTTCTCGCGCACCATGAAATACTGATGCTCGATGTTTTCGTTGGAAGAGTTTTGTTTTCCAACGGTTACTTCTTTCGGCTCATTCATATAATTCTTTGCAATGGCAGCCACTTCACGCGGCATGGTTGCAGAGAATAACCAGGTTTGACGGTTTTCGGGAACATTGCTCAAAATAGAGTCAATGTCTTCTTTGAATCCCATGTTGAGCATTTCGTCGGCTTCATCGAGCACAACGATTTCTACGGCGGAGATATCCACCAGGCGACGCTCGATCATATCCATCAAACGTCCGGGAGTTGCCACAACGATTTGTGCTCCACGTTTGATATCGCGCGATTGCTGTTGGATGGAAGCACCTCCGTAAATAGCCACAATATTGGCTCCACGGAAATACTTTGCGAAATTAGTCAGATCGGAAGTGATCTGTAGGCATAATTCACGGGTTGGACAAACCACCAGTGCCTGCGTCTGACGATTTGAAAAGTCGATCTTGTCGATCATTGGGAGACCAAAAGCTGCGGTCTTACCTGTACCTGTCTGGGCCAACCCCACCAGGTCGGTCGCTTCAGATAATAATAAGGGAATAGCTTGTTGTTGAATGTTCGTAGGGTTTTCGAACCCTAAATCAGTCACCGCTTTAACGATCTCTTCTTTTAACCCTAACTGGGCAAATACACTCATTAAATTTTAGAGGTTTAAGTAAATAAAGGGCAAAGGTAAGCTAATTTGAAGCTCAAACCTAATTTGTTGGTTTTGCAGCAGCTAAAACAGAGCGAGTGCCTTCGAGAGCCTCAGGCACCGCGATTGTGCACGAATTCCCTAATACCCTCTTTCCCTAATACCCTCTTCCCTTTTACGAAGTAAAAAGTAAGATAGAGCGATTGAATGGGATGCGTGGATCATTTTAGAATTCGGACTTATTTCCTAATTCATTGGACCTCTCCCCGGCCCTCTCCGAAGGAGAGGGAGGTGCATGGTTTGAAATTGCTGCATGATTTTTTTCTTCATGTGCTTTTTAAAATAATCTTGGTGTCCATTTGGGTCTTAGTGGTGCCTTCGAGAGCCTCAGGCACCGAGGTCGTGCACTTATTTCCTATTTCCCTAATTACCTTTTCCCTTTTTTACGAAGTAAAGCGATAGCGTGCCTTCGAGAGCCTCAGGCACTGAGGTCGTGCACGAATTCTCCTTTGTCGAATTCCGGTATAGCGCGCATGGGGTTCTTGGAAGACATAAGACAGAAAGACTTGAGACTATAGACTTCGTGCACTATTTTCCTAATTCCTTTTACTCCTACTTCCCTCTTTCCATTTAACGAAGTAAAAAGTAAGATAGAGCGATTGAATGGGATGCGTGAATCATTTTAGAATTCGGTCTTATTTCCTAATTCCTTTTACTCCTACTTCCCTTTTCCCCTAATTCCCCTCTACAACTTCCTCAGTGAACTCTACGCTTGCGGGTGAAATCGGGTAAAATCAACCGAGGGCGACATCGAGGATCATCATCACCAGAAATCCGCCAATGAAGCCGAGTACGGAGACATCGGTGTATTTGTCGCGTTGGGTTTCGGGAATGACTTCTTCGACCACAACATAAATCATAGCACCTGCAGCAAAAGCCAATGCAAAGGGTAAGACAGGTTCCATGTATATCACTGCAAGTGCACCAACAACACCGGCAACGGGCTCTACGATAGCAGATAATTGTCCGTACCAAAAACTCTTCCAACGACTCACACCTTGTCGGCGAAGCGGCATGGCCACAGCGATTCCTTCGGGGAAATTCTGAATTCCGATGCCAATGGCCAAAGCAATAGCTGTAGAGAACATCGCCATATCGCCCGAATTTGCAGCTGCTCCAAACATTACACCAACCGCAAGACCTTCGGGAATGTTGTGCAGCGTAATGGCGAGAACCAGCAAAGTAGTACGGTGCCACTGCGTTTTCATTCCTTCACTTTCTTCTTCATTGGAATTGATGTGCAAATGCGGTAACCATTTATCGAGTCCGAACAAAAACAATGCACCTAATAAAAAGCCCACTGCAGCAGGCATCCACGATAGACCCGGATATAATTTTTCGGACCATTCAATACTTGGATTGAGCAATGACCAAAAACTTGCAGCGACCATTACACCACCGGTAAATCCCAACATGGCATCCAAAACACCGCGGTGCATGGTTTTAAAAAAGAACACCAAGGCAGCGCCGGAAGCGGTAACTAACCAAGTGAAGGTGGTTGCCAGCAAAGCCGCATAAACCGGACCGATATCAATTAAAAATGCTTTCAGGTTTTCGTACATGACTTAGACTTTTTGGACAAGAATATTTCGCGTAACCATTTGCGAAACAGTAATGCGTTCTTTGTTTTTTAATTCGAGCGACATGGATTTATCGAACTCAAACACATGAATAATTTTGAATCGCGTACCCAAGGTCAACCCTTGTTCCCTCAGGTAAACAAGAAATTCCGAAGATGTGTCGGACACGCCATTTATGATGAGTTTATCGCCTTGCAAACATTGCTGCAATTCGAATGTTTCTTCGCGCTCCTGGAATTTTCCGTTTTTATCGGGAATTGGATCTCCGTGTGGATCAACGCGTGGAAAATTGAGGAATTCATCCAAGCGATCAATCAACGGAGAGCTTTGAATATGTTCCAGTTGTTCTGCAATTTCATGAACCTCATCCCAGCCAAAACGCAATTTTTCCACCAAAAAAACCTCCCATAAACGGTGTTTTCGAATGGTTTCAACAGCAATGCGCTTCCCTTCACGGGTGAGCAAAACACCTTGGTATTTTTCGTAATTGACCAACTTTTTATCGGCCAGTTTCTTGACCATGTCTGTTACCGAAGAAGCCTTGGTATTGAGCTTTTCGGCAATGGCATTGGTATTAACACCGGCTTTTTTGCCCGATGAAAGTCCGTAAATGGCTTTGAGGTAATTCTCTTCGGTAAAAGACAATTTCATGTCGCAAAAATAGGAATTTTAATTATTCAAAATATTTTTTTAGACTTGCCTAAATTTTTATTTAGATAATTCATGAAATTTCATGCGGTACTCCTTTGTTTTTTGTTCCTCTCATTTGGAGTAAATCGCGCGAATTCCGCTGTAATTCAAGGCTATGTTGTCGATTCCGAGCTTCCTTTACCGGGCGTAAACGTTTGGATAGACGCATTAAAAACCGGGACTTCAACCAACGAAAAGGGTTTCTTTTCGCTAAGCAATGTACCTGAAGGCAAATTTCAATTGCGCTTTTCCATGACCGGTTACGAAACACTTACTGAAGAAATCCAGATAGCAGAACAAGACACCATTTCTTTATCCATTCGCTTGCTTCCACTTTCGAATTCATTACAGGAAGTCGTGATTAGCGGTACTTTAAGCGAACAAAGCAAAAGTCAGTCACCTGTCCCCATCGACATTTATACTCCCGAATTCTTTAAGAAAAATCCGACTCCTGCTCTATTTGAATCGCTGCAAATTGTGAATGGCGTTCGACCACAAATCAACTGCAGCGTTTGCAATACCGGCGATATTCACATCAATGGAATGGAAGGTCCATACACCTTGGTGATGATTGACGGCATGCCCATTGTGAGCGGCCTGGGAACCGTTTACGGTTTGAACGGCATTCCGAATGCATTGGTAGAACGCATGGAAATCATCAAAGGTCCATCTTCCACTTTATACGGCTCGGAAGCCATTGGAGGAGTGATCAATGTGATAACCAAAAGTCCGACGAATGCACCTTTATTCTCGCTCGACATCATGGGCAATCCCTGGATGGAATGGAACACCGATCTTGGTTTGAAATACCGTTTGAAAAAAAATACCGGTCTGCTTGGCATCAATTATTTCCGCTATGATCTGCCAAAAGACAACAATGGCGACGGTTTTACGGATCTTACTTTACAGGACCGCATTTCTGTATTTCACAAAATTGATTTCGCCCGAAAATCCGGCCTCGCGGGAAGTATTGCCATGCGCTATGTTTACGAAGACCGATGGGGCGGACAAATGAATTGGACTCCCGAATTCAGAGGTGGCGATTCGATTTACGGAGAAAGCATTTACACCAATCGTTATGAAATTCTGGGGTATTGGGAATACCTATTTGCCGGAGAAAAAATGCAATTCAGGACTTCTTTCAGCGATCATTTTCAGAATTCAGTTTATGGGACCACTTCCTTTATTGCGCGACAAAAAATTGCCTTTGTACAAAACATTTGGAGTAAGACCATTGGAGCAAATCAGCTCACCGGAGGATTATCTCTCCGCATGCAAGATTACGATGACAATACAGTAGCAACATCGGATACTTCGGGAAACAATCGCGCAGATCAATCTTATATTCCAGGATTGTTTTTGCAAAACGAATGGAACAGGAACAACAAACATGTTTTGTTAAGCGGAATCCGACTGGATTACCATTCCAAACACGGTTTAATTCCTTCACCGCGGTTGAATTGGAAATGGAGTCCCAACACCCTCAACACCCTGCGCGCCGGAATCGGCAATGGTTTCCGAGTGGTGAATATTTTTACTGAAGATCATGCCGCTTTAACCGGATCGAGAACTGTGGTAATTGAAGAAGGAATTCTCCCAGAAAAATCGTGGAATGGGACAGTCAATTATGCCCATACGATTACCGGAAAAAAATCATTCATGCTTTTTGAAATCACTGCTTTTTACACTCATTTTTCGAATAAAATTCTTGCCGATTACACCACCAATGATGCTGAAATCCGATTTGCCAATTTGAACGGATATGCCGTATCCAGAGGTGCCGGATTTTCATGGGAATGGAATTACGATGGCAGGTTAAAAATGAGTTTAGGAACAACTTTTCTCGATGTTTTCAGGGTTGAAAATCAAATTCGATCCGAACAGGTACTTACCGAAAGATGGTCTGGCACGTTTTCTGTTTCCTGGAAAATAAGCCCAAAATCCTGGACCGTGGACTATACCGGAAATGTTTATGGAAAAATGAAACTTCCTTTGCTTGAAGCCGATTTCCGGGCTCCTGAGTCGCCTGTGTACAGCATCCAAAACATTCAGTTTACATACCGAAAAGGCAAGTGGGACCTGTATTTTGGCGTAAAAAATCTCCTGAATTTCACCCCACCTGCCAATAGCATTATGCGTCCGTTCGACCCCTTTGATAAAACCGCCGGAGACCCGGTAAG
>JBIKKU010000196.1:0-6171 GCA_044360245.1 Flavobacteriales bacterium
AACTCTATTTCGTGTGTAGAAATGATAATGCTCTTTTGCGTTTCTTTTACCAAGTCCGACAACAATTGGTGCATTTGCTGTCTTGCCTGAAAATCAAGAAAAGCAGTAGGCTCGTCCATGATCACCAATGGAGTATCCTGCGCAATGGCACGGGCAATCAAAACACGTTGCTTTTCACCATCACTTAATTGCGCAAAAATTCTGTTTTGCAAATGAAGCGCATGACAACGTTGCAGGGCATTTTCCACCTTGGACAAATCCAAAGAAGATAAATTTCCCATCATTCCCGTATAAGGCATTCGTCCCAATGCCACCAATGAAAACACATCCAAAAATCCGGTATCATCCACGCGGGTATGCACCAAAGCAACTCGCGTCGACCATTCCATTGCTGAAAAGCGCTGCGCATCTTCCTGATCGATTTTTAAGGTTCCGCTCAAAGGCGCTTGCAAACCACATAAGGTGCGCATCAACGTAGATTTTCCTGAACCATTCTTACCCAACAACACAACAATTTCTCCTTTGTCTACAGATAAATGCAATGCAGGAAGCAAAACACATTTACCATAACCCACATCCATATGTTGCGTCTGCAAAATCATACTGCAGATCTTTTCGAATGACGTTGACGCAGAATCACCCAAATTACAACGGGCGCACCAATAATAGAAGTTACCGCATTTAAAGGCAGGGCTTGCTCAAAAATGGGCAATCGGGTTAACAAGGAACATATTAAGGCCAACAACATTCCGGTTACCATAACACCCGGCAATAACAAAGCATGATTTTCACTTTTCATCCAAGCCCTGGTAAGGTGTGGAACTGCAATACCGATGAAAGCAATAGGCCCACAAAAAGCAGTTACCGTTGCGGTAATCAATCCTGAAAACAAAATGATTTTCCATCTGAATTTCCCTGTTTCCATTCCCATGCTGCGCGCGTAGGATTCACCAAGGATCCAGGAGTTTAAACCTTTCACAAAAAACAATCCGGAAAATGCAAAACCAATGGTCATGAGTAAAAACACCAAACTTTGTTTCAGGGTTAAATTGGAAAAACTTCCGAATCCCCAAAACACATATTGTTGCAAACTTTCGCGTGTAGAGAGGTGTTGTAACATATTGGTCAAGGCGCCAATCAAATAAGCAATCATCAACCCTGCAATAATTACCGTTACAGGTTGTGGTGAAATTCTGGAAATGAAAACAATTAACAACAACACCGCACATGCGCCAATACCTGCGCTGAGCAAGGTCCAAACATATCCGTTCAAAGCATCAAATTCCCATCCGAAGAGTTGCGAACCCATTACCACTAAAGCCACTCCAAACATCGCCCCGGAAGAAATTCCCAATACATCAGGTCCGGCTAAAGGATTGCGAAACCAGGATTGCAGCATTAATCCACCCATGGCCAATCCTGCACCTGCACTCAATGCGGTAATCGATTGCGGCAATCGCGAATCAAGTAAAATAAACGTCCATGATTTTTTCGAAGCTTCACCACCCAATAAAACATTCAACACTTCATCTGCGGGAATGGAAACGCTGCCCAAAAATAAATCCAACAAAAAAAACACAGGCACAAGCAAAAAAAGCATCAGTAAAATATACCAATCCCTTTTTCTTTTTTTCAGGTATTCCGGAGTGCCGACATTCATTTGAGTTTGTAAAAATAAACGGGCTTATGGTCTTTTGCCAATTCAGGATGAATAAAATGAATCAAATCCCTTAATATAATATGCGGCTCCAGAATTCCTTGTCCGAAATAATCCGTTGAAAAGGTATTGCAAAACAAAACCTTACCTTTTTTAAACGCAGCGAATTCGCGGTAACGATCATCTTCCTGTTCGAGATCCTTTAAAGCATATTCCCCTTTATGGGCACCAACAATCACCCACCATTCCGCATCCAGGGCCTCATTCAATACTGTTTCCATATCCAATTGCAAAACATTGTTATGTGCATCAGATTTCCACACGTATTGAGTACCTGCGTGCATCAGCAATGTTGCTGCAAAACTTTTTCCTCCCGGTACATGCCATTCGCCATTGAATGCTTTTCCTGAAAAAATAGATGGCTCTTCTCTTTTCATGCGACTAAGCGCCTGAATCTCGTTGTATTCTTTTTCAATTCGCGCAAAAATGCGGTTGGCTTCTTTTTCTTTTCCAAATAACAATCCCACAAACTTGATCCATTCTGCCTTTCCCAAAGGATGCATTTCGAGGTAATCGGAATTAAACACCACCGGAATTCCTGCACGCTCGTACAGGGAATAATCCATGCCTTCATAAGGATAAACCATCAAGAAATCAGGCGATAAATCAATAACATTTTCATGGTTCAAATCGGTTTCCGTTCCAAGTTCTTTCACTTTTCCTTCGGCAACTCTGTTTAGTATGGAAGTATCCTTGATGTAGCGAATTCCTGAAAAACCAACGAGTTTGTCCGACAAATCAAGCGCGGATAAAAACGCAAGATGTGTGGTTGAAACAGAGGCCATGTTTTGCAATGGACGTTCCAATACGATGGCATCAGAAGAAGCCGAGTAAGCATCACCTTTATTGACCAAAAGATAAGTTGCAAAAGGTAGTTTGGCATTCGAAGGATCGAGCACTTTCAAACGCACAAAAGACGCGTCGTATTGCACTGTAAATCCTTTGGCGTATTTGACTTCAATTTTCTCCTCAAACCGATCGAGCGTATCGGCAGGAGCAGCGTTTTTCAATTGCGGTGCGGGATTATTGTTTTGTTTACAGGAGAAACAAAAAAGAACAATTACCAAAAAAAGCAATTCGCTTTTAACCATTACTTCACTTTATTCAAATCCAGTTCCGTAAAATCAAAATCAGGATTTGGAACATCAATAATCATTTGTTTGATTTTATTTTCTTCATCATTCAACACGAACATTACTTCTCCGGCCGGCAAAGAAGGATGCATGCCAAATTGAATCGAAAACACATCAGCATATTTGTGATCGAGATAGCCATACATGGTAGGTGTATGCATCATTTTCAAAAACAACCTGCCGTCTTTTATGTCTACACGCACATTTCCGTAAACATTTCCGGAGTAGAGTCCGACATAATCTTTTAGCGCAAAAGTAATTGGTGTATTCTTTGGCTTCGTGGCATTTTTTTCCATGTCCGCCACATATTTTTCGGAGCTTTTCTGAATTTCCAAATAAGACAAACTCCAATCGTTTTGTTTTGGATCGCCAATTAGAAATTCACACAACTGCATCATCATAGCGTAAGGAAGTGTTGTTGCATTGTTGGTGAGCACTATTCCACCCGAATTGATCTCAGGAATCATGAACGTATGCGACACCATTCCATCCAATCCACCACTATGATGCACAATTTTGTAGCCTTTAAAATCAAACACTTCCCAGCCCAATCCGTATGCGGCGAAATGTCTCGACGGCATGATGCGTTCACCAAAAGATGATATCTGTTTAATGGTTTGCGGAAACCACATTTCGCGCGATTGTTTTTCGGTCCAATATTTTTTACCATCCAAAGTTCCGCGGTGCAATTGCAACCGGATCCATTTCAACATATCCACCACATTGGAATTGATACCTCCTGCGGGTGTAATGTTATCCCAATTCACATACGGAATGGGTATCCATTTTTTTTCTACCAAAGCATGAGGTTGAGCCACATTCGGATTTTTTTTATTCGCTGTAATGCTCAAGTTGGAAGAAGTCATTCCTAGTGGTTTAAAAATACGCTCAGTGATAAATTTTTCGTAAGAAGTTCCCGAAACCTCAGCAATCATTTCACCGGCAACCAGATAAAGAATATTGGAATAACCATAGGCAGCCCTGAAACCATGCGCAGGTTTTAGGAAACGCATGTGCTCAATGATTTCCCGACGGTTATGTTCACTCGCATACCAAATTAAATCACCACTAAACGTTTTCAATCCGCTACGGTGCGAAAGTGCATCGCGGAGTGTTATTTCATTGGTGACATATTCATTGTACATCCTGAAGTAAGAAAGCACCGAAACAATTTTGGTATCCCAGGATAGTTTATTCTCATCGATGAGCATGGCCACTGCTGCGGATGTAAATGCTTTTGAATTGGAAGCAATGCCAAACAAAGTTTGTTCGTTGACCGAAGTAGTGTCTTCCGATGAAAGCGTTCCAAATCCTTTGGAAAGAATCACCGTATCGTTTAAAATCAAACCAACAGACATTCCCGGGCATTCCCACTCGCGTCGGGCTTTTTCGGCATATCGTTCGATGTGGGCAACATCCGGACGCTGTGCGTTAACCCCTTGAAGAAGTCCGATGAGCAGGAAAAAAAACAAATACTTCACGCTTTCAAATTATTGGATAATGCGGTAAATACACAAAGCTTCCACAACATTCGTGCCCCAACATTAGCATCCCATTCATCATTACCAGGACCAACTTCATTCAGATCGAAACCAATGATGGTTTTTCCGGCATGCACCAACTTACGGAACAAATAAACAGCCTGTTCAAATTCCAATCCACCGGGGACAGGTGTTCCTGTATGCGGACATAATTTGGGATCCAAACCATCGATATCAAAACTGATGTAAACTTTATCAGGAAGGTGCGCTACAATATCATCACAAAGCACATCCCATGACTTTCCGATGTATTGCGCATTTTTAAGTTCGCGGTCGTAATACACTTTCACTCTTCCATTGGAATGTTCAGCCAACATGGCTTCGCTCTTACAATAATCGCGAATACCAACTTGCACCAATCGTTTTACTTGAGGGACTTTCAACACATTATACATGATGGAAGCATGAGAGAATTCAAAACCTTCATACGCTTCTCTTAAATCCATGTGCGCATCCAATTGCAATACTGCAAAATCAGCATGCTTTTCAGCCAAAGCCTGAATCAATCCAAGTGGTGTGCTGTGATCGCCTCCCAACAAGGCCACCATTTTACCATCAGCCATAAGTTCAAGCGCTTTTTCTTTCACGCGTTGATGCAACATACCGCATGAAGTGTTGAGCTCTTGCAAGACTGCCAGCATATCGGCATTCTTTTTTACCTCTCCTCCATTTTCAAGAAAAGAAATATACTCGGTGGCTTTGGTACGAAGGTCCTGACCCAATTGCTTAATTTCTTTGCTTACCTGGGTAAGATGAAAACCGACTTTCCATGCTTCGGGCATATCGGGATCGAAAAAATCGAGTTGTGGTGAGGCATCCAGAATGGCTTCCGGAGCATCGGATGTGCCATCACTATAGGAAACGGTTACGTCCCAAGGAACTGGAATGATCGCTAAAGCAGAATGTTCGTAAGAAAAAGGCAATCCAAAAAGATGTCCGTTGTTTTGTCCAACACCATCCGGATCAAAACCGGCAATAATTTCTTCTTTTGTACTCATCCTTCAGTTCAATTCGGTTAGCTTGACCAAATGTAATAAAAGAGGTGAATACGAGGTAATTAAATGGTTGAATGGTATGCCCTAAGGATAAGGGACAAAAAAACGAAAAACTTAATCTTCTGAAGTACGCATGGCATCGTTGCGCTCGTATATGCGGAAGGCAAAACCAATGACAAAAGCTCCGGCTCCTTGTTCTATCATTTGCCACATGAAGTCAATGACCAAATGCTTCATTCCGCGGGCATGGTAGGCTAGTCCGAGGGTATAAACCGCCAAATAGAGGAAAAAGCCAAATGCTGCACCAACCAAAACTCCTTTGGTAATGGCCACTTCTTCTACCATGATGTAATGCAATACAATATTGAGAATGGCACTGATGAAAAAATAAGCGACCACGGAAAGCCCTAAAAAATGGGGCAAACTGAGCGATAAATTTCTGAAATCATTCAGAATGAGGCCATGCCAAACATAAGACAACATCAGCATAGCCAATGCAGCTGCAATCCACGACCATATGAAACGCGTTATTGTCACGGTGCAAATTTAATCGGCTAGACCTCAGAAACATAAGATTTTTTACGAAAAATGTATGCACGATGACCAAAATCAGAAGTTTAGGGTTGAAACAATTTGCCGCTTCCTCAATAGAGCTCCCGTATTTTAGGGCATTTCATTATATTCGTTCCTCATGAAATTGTTTTTCACCTGTGGCGTTATTCTGCTTTTGTTGCTCAGCGGCTGCAGAAAGGAATTCACCCGTCCTTCCTGGGAAGTAGACATGA
>JBIKKU010000197.1:0-6164 GCA_044360245.1 Flavobacteriales bacterium
TTCAGTTTTCTCACTTTGCTATGGAATATTGCCATTCTCCATGGAAATAGACCAGGCCTTCATCGCAGCGATTCTTACAGTAATCGGTTATTCCATCAACGATACCGTGGTTGTTTTCGACCGTATTCGCGAATACATGGTTGAGCACAAACGCATGGATACGCCAAACATGATTAATTCGGCATTGAACAGTACCTTAACACGTACCATCAATACCTCATTAACAACATTAATCGTATTGGTGGTGATTTTCATCTTCGGTGGCGACTCCATCAAAGGATTTACATTCGCGCTTCTTGTAGGTATTGGTGTAGGAACCTATTCCTCACTCTTTATCGCTAGTCCGATTGTTTATGACTTTGCCGGTAACACCCTTACCGAAGCCACTGAAAAGAAAGATTAATCCATAAATCATTACGCATAAAAGTCCGCCCCATGGCGGACTTTTTTCTTTAAGAAACTTTCCAAACAAGTTCTACATTTGCATCATGCTATTGTTCCTGAATATGAGTGGTGGGGAGATCTTTATGGTCTTTTTGGTGGTTCTGTTGCTATTTGGGCCACAAAGTATTCCAACCATTGCTCAAACCCTTGGAAGGGCATTCAGACAGGTTAAGGATGCCGCCGGTGAGATTCAACGTGAGATCCGGGATTCTGCCGACAAAAACGATACGATACGAGAATTGCAAAAGGAAATTGAATCCTTAAAACAAATGGATGTTACCAAGGATATTGGAACAACCATAACTCAGGACTTCCCTCAAGACCTCACCAAGGACATCTCCAAAGAAATTGATGACAACTCTTTAAAATAGAATCCCGAAGTATCGGGATTTTGTTTTTTTATTCAATTTTTGCAAGCCCCCCCTATTTTTTCAACCCTTGTTCAAATTTTTTATGATTTTTTGGACATACCCCCCGCTTTTTTACGCTATGTTTGCAAAAAAAATAAAAAAACTATGTCAACCATCCGTTTTAAAGCGCTCGACGAGGTTTTTAACCGCCAGCCTAATTATTCCGTAACCGGAAACGAACGTATTTCCTCCTTTTTTGGAGAAAACGTCTTTAACGATCAGGCCATGCGCCAGTTTCTTGCTGAGTCGGTTTACGAAAAGGTAAAAGAAGCCATCGTTGAAGGACACCAACTCGATCGTGGTATTGCGGATCAGGTTGCAGTTGGCATGAAAGATTGGGCTATCTCCAAAGGTGCAACCCATTATACCCACTGGTTTCAACCTTTAACCGGAACCACAGCAGAAAAACACGATTCTTTCTTTGAACCCATCATTGGTGGTGACGGACGTTCCATTGAAAAGTTTTCAGGTGGCATGCTGGTTCAACAAGAGCCGGATGCATCCAGTTTTCCAAACGGAGGAATTCGCAACACTTTTGAAGCGCGTGGATATACCGCATGGGATCCTTCATCTCCTGCTTTTCTAATTGGAAAAACGCTTTGTATTCCTACCATTTTTATTTCCTACACCGGAGAATCGCTCGACAATAAAATGCCTTTGCTCAAAGCGCTTCATGCTATTGATAAAGCTGCAACCGATGTATGTCAACTCTTTGATAAAAACGTAACGAAAGTTCACGCTACACTTGGTTGGGAACAAGAATATTTCCTTGTTGATTCTGCATTGTTCAATGCGCGTCCCGACCTATTGATGACAGGTCGTGCATTATTCGGACACGCACCTGCAAAAGGTCAGCAGTTGGAAGACCATTATTTCGGTTCCATTCCTGAACGTGTATATGCTTACATGCGCGAGTTTGAAACGGAGGCATTGAAGCTTGGAATTCCTGTGAAAACACGTCACAATGAAGTTGCGCCAAACCAATTTGAATGTGCTCCAATTTTTGAAGAGGTAAACGTTGCCAACGACCACAACCAATTGTTGATGGACTTGATGGAAAAAACTGCACGCAAACACCATTTCCGTGTGTTGTTCCATGAAAAACCATTTAGCGGAATCAATGGAAGCGGAAAACACAACAACTGGTCGCTGGCCACCAATACCGGGAAAAACTTATTGAGTCCCGGAAAAACGCCGAAGGCTAACATGATGTTCCTGACCTTCTTTGTGAACACAATCAAAGCTATTCACGATCACGCAGATGTGCTTCGTGCATCGATTGCCACTGCATCCAACGATCACCGTTTGGGCGCCAATGAAGCTCCTCCTGCAATCATTTCTACGTTCATCGGTACACAGCTTTCGAATGTGTTGGATGAACTTGAAAAGAATGTGAAAAGCGGAAAAATGTCGCCTGAAGACAAAACCGATTTGAAACTAAACATCGGACGCATTCCACAAATTTTACTCGACAATACCGATCGTAACCGTACTTCTCCTTTTGCTTTCACCGGAAATAAATTTGAATTCCGTGCTGTTGGATCTTCTGCAAACTGTGGATATGCAATGATGGTGCTCAACACCATTATGGCATCGCAATTGAAGAAATTCAAAAAAGAAGTTGATGCAGCCATGGAAAAAGGAGGAGAGAAAGATGAAGTCATTCTTCAAATCCTTCGCAAGTACATTATTGATTCGAAAAAAATTCGTTTTGAAGGAAATGGGTATTCGGATGAATGGGTTAAAGAAGCTGCAAAACGCGGTTTATCGAATGTGAAAGACACTCCACGTGCACTTGATGTTTGGGCGAAAAAAGAAACTGCGAAATTGTTCGCTGAAGAAAATGTTTTGACCGAACGCGAAATTGAAGCTCGTCACGAAATCGAACTCGATCAATACACCTTGAAAATTCAGATTGAGTCGCGATTGGTTGGTGACATTGCCTTGACACGTATCGTTCCGGCTGCCATCAAATACCAAAATCAATTGCTCGAAAACCTTTCACGTCAGAAAGAACTTCTTGGTGCTGCTGCGAAAAAAACAACTTCCGGATTGGAAACCATCATCACCGAAATTTCTAATCACATCAATGTCATCATTACCAAAGTTGATGAAATGACCGAAGAACGTAAAAAAGCAAACAACCTCAAAGATGCACGCTCGAAAGCCATTGCGTATTGTGATAAGGTAAAACCTCATTTTGACGAGATTCGTTACCATGCCGATAAATTGGAACTGATGGTAGATGATGAATTGTGGAGTATGCCAAAATTCAGAGAATTGTTGTTCACGAAATAATGCAAAGAAAAAAGTCCGCCACAAGGCGGACTTTTTTATTGAATTACCATCTCTATTCGCTTTATCATCTTCTTTTCAAAATGAAGTGAAATTGTTTTACGAAGATCAGACGTTTGAAGAATGATTTGATCGGGAGATTCAGGACCGTCATAGACCATCATGGATAGAACGTCCTCCAATGATGAACCTACAAATAGCTTTATCAAAAGGTTAACGTCCTTATCTAAAATTTCTGCACGTTCCAATGCAAGGTGATTTCTATCCCTTCCTGAAAACACCAATTTACTCTTACAGGCAGTTACATGGGTAAAATAATATTTGTCGCCACCCAAAGTAACTTTCATGTCATGCTTTTCAAAGGGCTGACAGTTCTTGAGGTATTTCGAATAAGTGGAAGCCAAAATTTCTTCCGGCAGCAAGGTTTTGATTATCGAATCATTTGTAATGGTAACTAGAATGGGATTATCTGTTTTTTTCATTTGATTTCCGAGTCTTGCATAATCTTCCATACTTCCTAAAACCGGCAATCCGACAGCGCGAAAAATAGCCGCTAGTCTATCAGCTTGCGCAATCGCTTTTTTCTCCGATTTCTCATTATAAACAACTTTGCCAAGGGGACGTTTAGGATGATAAAACTGAACACCTGTGCAAAGGAGACAAGCCGACATCCAGGCAACAGGCTTTTGATCTGCGTCAAAAAAAACTACAGCATGATGGGGAATGTAGCATTTGGACAAACCTTCTTGCAAAAGAGATAAATCTTGTACCAACCATTTTTGGTAGCGCATCAGGTTATTTCCTTTCAATTCAATCCCGGGCAATACAACCGAAGTATCTAATTGTCCATCTTTTACCGGAGAATGATGTCCGTGCAACATTCCGTGTAAATTATAGAGATAGCCACGCACGCCGGTATAAGGCACACCGGGCCAACGCATTCCTCCCCCAAAAACGTGTAAGGAAAACGGAAAGAAAAACAAAAGGAAAAACCATTTTAGCATTCCTCAATTTACAAAGAAAAGTGCAGCAGAGGTTCCATTTTGGTATATTTGTTTATAGACTTACCACATGCTTAAAGCCGTTATAATAGATGACATTCGTGAATCGCGCGATGCATTAAAAAGGGAACTTGAATCTTATTGTCCGAATGTTGAAATCATCGGTGAGGCTGATTCTGTGGTTTCGGGTGCCAAATTGCTAAAACAAAGCACACCGGAAATCGTTTTTCTGGATATTCAATTGGGAGATGGAACGGGTTTCGATATTTTGGAATTGCTGGATCAAATAAACTTCAACATCATCTTCACTACGGCATCGGATGCTTATGCGGTAAAAGCTTTTCGTTTTTCTGCGATTGATTATTTATTAAAACCAATTGATCCTGATGATTTAAAAGCTGCTGTAGAAAAAGCTTCGCAAACAAAGCGTACACCAAATGAATCTTTGGAAATGCTGATGGAACATTCCAGACAAGTTTATAAACCACTGAAACGGCTTGCACTGAACACGCTCGAGAAAATTCATGTGGTCAATATTTCTGATATTGTCCGTTGTGAAGCCGACGTGAATTATACGCTGTTCTTTTTTTCAGATAAAACAAAATTATTGGTGACAAAAACATTGAAGGATTTTGAAGACATGCTCAAGGACCATCAATTTCTTCGCGTTCACCAAAGTCATCTCGTCAATACCAATTTTATCAAAGAATTTGTAAAAGGTGATGGAGGTTATCTGATGATGCATGATGGTTCATCGGTTCCGGTGTCTACTCGTAAACGAAACAGTGTTGTAGAAGCATTGAATTCACTTTGATGAGCGCACCATTAGCAGAACGCATGCGTCCTAAATCACTGGACGAATACATTGGTCAGGAACACCTTGTAGGCAATCAATCTGTTTTAGGCAGAGCATTGCATGCAGGCAATATTCCTTCGATGATCTTGTGGGGTCCGCCGGGTGTGGGAAAAACAACACTTGCACAATTGATCTCCACCAAACTTGATCGCCCTTTTTACACGCTAAGCGCCATCAACTCCGGTGTTAAGGACATTCGCGAGGTGATTGAAAAAGTAAAAAGTCAGGGGATGTTTGGCGGCGGGAATGCAATTCTTTTCATTGATGAAATTCATCGCTTTTCTAAATCGCAACAAGATAGTTTGCTGAATGCCGTAGAACGCGGATTGATTACTTTAATCGGTGCAACCACTGAAAATCCTTCTTTTGAAGTCATTCCTGCTTTGTTGTCACGTTGTCAGGTTTATGTTTTGCGCCAACTGGAACGTCGTGATCTTGAAATGATGCTGCGAAAAGCCATTGCAGAAGATGAGTATTTGAAAAAGAAAAAAATTACGCTTACCGAAACAGATGCTCTTTTAATGATTTCCGGAGGCGATGGAAGGAAGCTACTTAACGCTCTTGAAATTGTAATTGATGCCAGCAACAGCGATCAAATAGAAATCACCAATGATTTGGTAAGTTCCATTATCCAACAAAATTTAGCCATTTACGACAAAGGCGGCGAACAGCATTACGATGTGATTTCTGCCTTCATTAAATCCATTCGCGGAAGCGATCCGAATGCAGCTGTGTATTACCTGGCAAGAATGATTGAAGGTGGAGAAGATCCACTTTTTATAGCCCGAAGATTGATTATCCTGGCATCCGAAGATGTTGGCAATGCCAATCCCACTGCATTGGTTATTGCCACAAATACTTTTCAGGCAGTAAACGTCATAGGCATGCCCGAAGGAAGAATCGTATTATCACAATGCGCGATTTATCTTGCAACATCACCCAAAAGCAATGCATCCTACGAGGCCATTGGAAAAGCACAGGAAACAGTGTCACAACACACCCATTTGAGCGTGCCTTTGCATTTGCGTAACGCACCTACCAAACTCATGAAAGAATTGGGCTATGGCGATAATTACCAATACGCACATGCCTATCAGAATAATTTCGCTTTTCAGGAATTTCTCCCGGAGGAAATTAAAGGCACTGCCTTTTATGTTC
>JBIKKU010000015.1:0-20876 GCA_044360245.1 Flavobacteriales bacterium
TTCGAGATCTTCCAAATCATGCAATACCGAGAGCGATACCGGCATGGAATCGTTGACGGGAGATTTCACTTCGATGGCCATTTCGAAAGGACGCACACCTGCAAAACGCTCGGCAAAAAATGAAAATTCTTTGCGCAATTCATTCTCTTCGTCCAAATCTTCAAGCAGATAATTGTTCAATCGTATTTGAATTATACCCCAAAGGGATACCACGGAAATGATGAGACTAGCCCAAAGGATTCTCTTGCGTTTATTGGCAATCCATGCATACAATACAGGCAATTTTTTATCCCAAAAATTGGGGTTGGTTTCTTTTGGTTTAACAAGTGGAGCAGGACGCAAAATCAAGACTGCAGGCAAAAGTGTGTAAGCCAACACAAAGGCGAGCATCACACCAATCGATGTGTATATACCAAAATCGCGTACCGGTTCAATAGAAGAAGTCAGCAAGGTTAGGAAACCGACAGCAGTTGTGAAAGAGGTAAGAAAAGTTGGCAATGCAACTTCCTTATACGTTTTCTTTAAAGCATCTTCTTTGGAATATCCATCGCGTAACTCATCGATGTATTTGGCAATGATATGCACTACATCCGACATGCCAACCACAAACATGATGGTGGGAAGAATCGTCAACACCAAATTGATTCCCTCACCCACCAATTCCATTACACCAACTATCCAAATGGCTGTAAACAAAACCACAAGAACCGGAACCCAAATACCCCAGAAGGTACGGAAGGAGAAATACAAAAAGGCAACCACCAAAACCATGGAGGTAAATGCAAAAAACAAAAGTTCGTTTTGCATGAGTTGGACATAATAACTCTGTCCCGTAGATCTTCCGGCCATGTATATTCCGTCAAATTGTTCATCTGCCAATACCTCTTCCATCATCATGGCCAGGGAGTCTGATGCTTTTTTGGAGATATAAGGTTTGGTATCGGCTACAATGCAAATCGCTTTCCCATCTTTCGAAATCAATGTTCCCATCAATAAAGGATCAGAAAAAATTCTGGCAGAATCCTCCTTCCATTGTGTTGGATCATCCTTGTGAATCGCGGGACGCATAAAGGGTATCATGCCAAATGAAGGCATTACCGGTTCAGTATAATTGGTAATGGAACTTACCCTGGTGATGTAAGGGATACGCTCCACTTCAGCAATCAATGAATCGGTCTTGCGTAAAAAATCAGCATCAAAAATTCCTCGTTTGTTTTCCAAACCAATCAACACGAAATCGTTATCGGATGAGAACTTCTTTCGGTATTCGAAAAAATATTTCGTGTCCGGATCATCGCCCGGAAAGAACTTTTCGAAATCGTAATCGAATTTTACATGAACCGATCGCCAGGCCAAAAAGGCGGTTAAACCGAAGACCAGCAACAGGACAATTCTTGCAATGTTTTTCATACCCGACAATTTCTCTGCAAAACTGAGGATTTTCCTACTTTTACAACAACTTTATCAGCGAATTGTTGTTTGTCTTAAATAAAGCATGAAAACTTTCCAAATTCCCGAATACTACCGCTCCCCTACCATCGGGAAAGTGAAGGAAATTCGTAAACAGGGAGATCCCCGTAAAAAGGATTTCCGTCCTACCCTGCTCGATTTTGGACCGGTCAGGTTCTACATTGCCCGCCATTTCGGGTTTTGTTATGGGGTAGAAAACGCCATTGAAATTGCATACAGGGCGGTGGAAGAAAATCCCGGGAAACGTATTTTCCTTTTGAGTCAGATGATTCACAACCCGGAAGTAAATGCCGATTTACAGGGACATGGTATTGGTTTTATCATGGACACCGAGGGCAAGATGTTCATCTCCTGGGATGCATTAACTGCAAACGATATCGTGATTATTCCCGCCTTTGGTACCACCCTCGAAATTGAAAACTTGCTGCAAGAAAAAGGCATTGAGGTACAGAAATACAACACGACTTGTCCCTTTGTAGAAAAAGTCTGGAACCGAGCAGAAAAACTGGGAACTGAAAATTATACCATTCTCATCCATGGAAAAGCGAAACACGAAGAAACGCGTGCAACCTTTTCGCATGCGCAAAAAAATGCCCCTTCGCTGGTTTTGAAAGACATTGAAGAATCGAGAATTTTAGGTGAAATCATTTTGGGTAAACGTCCGCTGCATACCTTCTTCGAAATTTTTAAAAACCGCTTTTCAGAAGGATTCGATCCCGAAAAAGACCTGAAGCGTGTCGGGGTTATCAATCAAACCACCATGCTCGCCACCGAAACGCAGGAGATTGCCGATTATTTTAAAAACGTGATGCTTGAAAAATTTGGTGAGCAAGAGATACGTCAACATTTTGCCGATACCAAAGACACACTTTGTTACGCTACCAACGACAATCAGCAAGCTACCTATGGATTGATGGAAGAACAAGCGGATATGGCCATTGTTATTGGCGGATACAACAGTTCCAATACCACACACCTGGTTGAATTGCTGGAGACAAAATTTCCAACGGCATTTATCAATGGTGAGAAAGAGATTAGTGATGCTGCATTTCATTCGTTCAACATTCACCACAAACACATGGAAGAAATTCCGCATGAATTCGGAAAAAAACAACAAACCATTATCCTAACCAGTGGAGCATCTTGTCCGGATTCCGTTGTAGACCGTGTATTGCAGAAGATCCTCGGATTTTATTCCAATGTTTTGCCTACCGAAGAAGTATTGCAAAAAATATGATTTACGCGGTACTTCCCTTGGTTTTGTTTTCTGCACCAAAAGTCCAGAATTACAATTTGGAACTTCCTCAAAAAATCATTGAATTACCTGCTGAACTCACCGAAATCTCAGCTTTAACGGATGTCACTTCCGACCTCATTGCCTGCGTGCAAGATGAAAAGGGAATTATTTATTACGTCTCGATCCGCGAAAATAAAATCATGCGTCGCGACTCCATTTTACCTGATGGCGATTTCGAAGGGCTCACTTATCACGACAGCACCTTTTACCTTTTGCGCAGCGAAGGCACGGTATTTCGGTTAAACCTCAAAAATCATCAACTCGATTCCATACGTTATACACTTCCGGCCATCGACAATGAAGGACTAGGTTGGCACCATGGAAGCAATCGCCTGATGATCGCCTCCAAAAGCGCCCCATCCCTGGAAAAAGGGAAAAAAGATTTCAGGGAAATTAGGTTTCTGAATTGGTCAACGCCAGACACCACCTATTCTTTTTTTGATGTCGACGTCGAACTCATAAGGGCAAAGGCGCAATTCAAAAAAATCCAATCCGGAAAAAAAACCAAAAAAGGAAGCGACAAACCCATTCAGTTTCGCCCCTCATCTCTGGCCGTTCAGCCTTCTTCGGGAAAAATCTTTGTGCTTTCTGCCCAAGACCCGATGATTGCTGTTTATGATCCATCCGGAATGCTGCTGGATGTTTTTGCTGTTCCAACGCACATTTTACCCAAGCCTGAGGGTATTACTTTCATGCCCGACAATACCATGCTCATCAGTTCCGAAGGCAAGGGCAAGTCACCGAGCATTGCTATTTTTCCTTACATTGAAGGAAAATAATGTGGCATGAAAAAACTATTACTATCCGTTTGCACTATCGCATCACTTCATTCCTTTGCACAAATTACCGTTACCAACAGCGATATGCCTGTGGTGAACGACACCATTCGCATCAGCACTACCACTGATCAATGGGGAATAGATGTAAGTGCCACAGGAAACAATTACATGTGGGATTTTTCTTTCCTCACGGCGCAAACACAAACCGTAGATACCTTTGTTTCGGTTGGTTCAACGCCTATTACCTATCAGTTTTATTTTAACAATGCTGCGCTTTACAACAGCCACAAAGCCAGTTATGCGCGCAAAGGGACTGATTTTGATTTAATGGGAACACTTACGGTTTCGAATGTTTACGATTATTTCAAAAACGATAATGGACGATATAAAAACGTTGGATTCGGAGCAAACATCAACGGTTTACCTGCAAGTGTGCGCAATATTCCCATTGATACTGTTTATGCTTTTCCATTAACACAAGGATCATCCTACGCTTCTTCATCACAGTTTGCACTTAATATTCCAAACACATTTTATTACGGTCAGAATAAAACCGTAAGCAATGCACAAGTTGATGGATGGGGAAGCATTACAACACCTTTCGGTACCTTCAATTGCATTCGTGTTTCCATGGATGTGCAAATCACCGACACCATTTCCATCGATTCTTTGGGCATCAATTTTTCCGTACCTCGTCCGGTTGAAACCCAATACCATTGGCTTGCCAACGGCGGAAAGGAACCTATTTTGCAAATCAATACCATTGGAGGAAACATTACAACCATCCGCTACCGCGATTTCGCACCCAACATCAACAGTGTAAATGAAACCAAAAAGCAAGAACTTATTGTTTATCCAAATCCGGCACAAGAGTACGTGTTTGTGGAAACGCCCATGAACACCGGAACACTTGAAATTTTTGATCACACAGGCCGATTGGTACACAGCCATGCACTACGCGGTGCATCCAATACCACCATTCCGCTTGCTGAATTTGCCAACGGCATTTATATCGTTCGCATCGTTTCAGAATCCACCATTTCACAATCGAAATTTGTGGTTGCACACTAAACTACTTTTTTAGCAAAAGAAAAAAGCTGCAGGTGTCTGCAGCTTTTTTTTATTCACGAAAATTTTCACGAATCGAAACAGTGTAGATTATAAAGCGCTCCAATGGCCTTTGGTCACCACACCTTTGATTTGTCCCTTTAACGTTTTTCCGATAAAAGGAGAATTTTTCGAACGAGAAGCAATATGTTTTGTGGTGAAGGTGAATTCCGACTGAGGATCGAAGAAAGTCAAATCAGCTCCGATACCTTCGGAAATATGCACCTCGGGAAAACCTAAAACGCGACGCGGACCATTGGTGAATTTTTCTACAAGCACATCCAAGTCGACTTTTCCTTGCAGAGCCGTCCACGCCGACGCAAATGCTGTTTCCAAACCAATCATTCCGTTTTCTGCATGATCAAATTCCACCGTTTTACTTTCCGGATCTTCAGGATGGTGAAAGGATGCCAAAGCGGTGATGGTATTGTCTTTCAATCCCTCAACCAATTGCTCATGAACAGTTGCAGTGCGGAATGGAGGAATGACTTTTAAATGCGTATCAAATCCGGTAAGATCTTCATCGGTAAATGAAAACTGATAGGCCGGAATTTGGGCGGTTACTTGAATATTTTTTTTACGCGCTTCACGAATGAGTTCCAGAGAACGTGGCGAAGAAATTGCCGCAAAATGGACCGGAGCGTTGTTGTATTCGGCAAGAGCCAAGTCGCGCATGACAACAATCTCTTCCGAAATTTCAGGAATACCTTTCAAACCCATCGTAGTTGCGGCCACACCTTCGTGCATCAATCCACCGGGAGCCAGAGAAGCATCAAAGGGTAGAGAAAAAATTCTTCCGCCGAAATTTTTCGCGTACAACAAAGCACGAGACATCAAACCAGCACGCACATAGTGATTGTGATCGTAAAACGCCACCGCACCGGCTTGTTGCATATCGTACATCTCCGACAAATTCTCGCCATCCATTTTGGAAGAAAGCGATCCACATACCATGATGTTCACAGGTAAAGATTTGCCACGATTGACAATGTATTCGACTTGTGTTTTTCCGCTCACTACAGGTTGCGTCGAAGGCATCACCAAAACGTGCGTATAACCTCCCTGCAAGGCAGCCTGAGCACCGGTTTCCAAAGTTTCTTTGTATTCCAACCCGGGATCGCAAAAGCTTGCGCACAAATCCATAAATCCAACAGCAACATGCCATCCTTTTGCATCAACCACTTCTGCACCCTCAGCTTTCAATGCATCACCAACTTTAGAAAGCACTCCGTTTTCCACCAATATATCGGTTGTTTTACCGTGGTGCGGACCGCCTTTGTCGGTAATCGTAACATTTTTGAACAGCAATTTCATGGGCATTAATTTTTCATCCAACGAATTAGAACAATTTCAATAAGCAGGAAAATCAGCGTCAAAATTAAACACAACTTCCAATATTCCGAAGAATTATCAATAGCCTCCAAACTTAGAGGAGCATCATCTTTTCCGGCATTTTCGAGCAAAGTGAATTCTTTTAGTCCTGCATCACGAAAGGCGCTTGTCAATTCTTCGGCAGAATAAAACTCCATCAACGATTCTTTGCGGTTGTAATTGTAACCTACACCTGCAATAGACTCTTCACCGAGTTTTACAAAATAATTTCCCGATTCACGGATTTGTCCATGCGCATAAAGCGAATAGCTACCTCCATTGTTGCGGACTTCAGGCACAATAGCTTGCTCGGCTTTTGCATTGCTGATCTCAAAACTTTGGTCCTCTCCGAGATTTTGCACGCGGACATCAATCGGAAGGTCTTTGCCAATAGTCTGCATGCTGATACCCGAATTCTGACTCCATTCCGCAATACGCAACAATACAGGAACCACAAGTGCATGTCGACCAAAATTTCCGGCCTTCTCGTGCAAGGACGACGTCAGAAAATAAAGATTTCCTTTTCCAACCACATATTTATTCAGGAAATCCGAACCATCACGCAAACGCCACAAGGCCTCTTTCGGAGCGCGTGAAGAAGATTCCAATCGGTAATGGAAACGAATTTGCGGTAAGTCGATAAACGCAGGATCTTTTTCGAAAACCCCGGCAAAAAAAGGCTCATTGCCATTGATTTGTTCCGGCTTCGTACTTGAAGTATCTGAACTCAACATGCCGCTTGCACCACAAGAAGAGAGCAAAGCATTGTAGGCATTTAAATCAGCTTTTAAAGAGGGGATCAATAACACATTACCACCCGATTCAATGTATTTCCGTAATTCCTCCGACATTCCCGAAGACAGGTTTGGCAGTTCATTCACCACAATCAATTGATGCGCTGCAAGTGTTGCATAATCGACACGTGAAGCTGTTTTGGAATTCAATCGGTAAAAAGGATCGCGGTAAAACAGCCGTGAAATCACTCCATTGGTATCACGCGGATCATCAGCAACGATTGACAAAACATCAACATGATTTTCTACACGGTATGAAAAATACCAGGTATCATCAAATCCAATTTGTACATCACCAATGCTAACTTCAGCTGATTGCACACCCACCGATGTATTCGTAAACACCAAAGCAGAATCGCAGGAAGTTCCCGGCTCTACCGTGAAAGTTGTTATGGACTTCTGCGCGCCATTGATACTCAAACGCAGTTCGGCATTTTCCACGCGGGTTTCGCCGGAATTGCGTATGCGGACCATTAATTTTTCCTGAGCATTGAGTTGTCGCGTTGGAGAAACAAACCATACCGAATCGACAAATAAATTGGATCGCACTTCGGCTTGTAAAGGAATACCTATGACTTTGGGTGTTTCCTTTCCTTCAAGTGCTTCCAAACCTGCTGTACTTTTTTGGAAATCGGATAACCAAACCAATCGTCGCGTTTTTTCACTTTCGTTTTGCAATACATCCATTTGTCGCAACAAGACTTCATTGAAACTGCGTGTTGCAGGTGACAATTTCACTTGATCGACCAATTCCATAAACTCCTCGCGGCTCACCAAACGCTGCTCGTAACCTTCAAAATCGTTGGTCACCAATTGAAAACGGTCGGTGGCAGCATACTCCTCTGCAATGCCCTTCGCTTTTTGTTTAGCCACTTCGAGTAAGCGACCATTTTTTCCTTCAGCATCCATACTGAAAGAATTATCGATATAAACCGAAATGATTTTTTCTCCCTTGGCCACATCAGCATCCGACCCGGGAATAAAGGGTTGTGCAAAGGCAAAAATTAAAAAAGTCAATGCCAATATCCTTGATGCGAGAACCAAAAGGTGTTTCAAACGCGAGCGGCTCTGCGTCTGTTCCTTCACATCTTTCAAAAAAGCAACATTCGAAAAATAAACGCGCTTGTATTTCCGGAAATTAAACAGATGAACAATAACCGGAATGGCTAATGCAAGGAAGGCAAACAGGAATTCGGGATAGACGAATTTCATGGAGGTTAAAGATAGGGATTTCTGCGCATTCAAAGCGTTTCGGGTCAAGCGAAAATCCGCGGTTCCATAGGGTAATGATTCGCGGTTTAACTCAAAAACATGGACTCACATCCATCGTTTTTTGTTTCCGATCTTATTTAACGTTCTCTATCAACCTAGCCTCCTGAATTCACACTTTGCTCAACCCGGCTTGGACTTGGATTTTAGGCTCCAATCCCGCATTTGGCTTGGTGAAATGCTTATCTTCGGGACAGATTTTTTGCTATGTACACCGACAAACAAGGAACGGCTGCACTTATTGAAACCCTTGTGCGCAAAGGCCTGCGTCATGTGGTGCTTTCGCCGGGATCGCGGAATGCTCCTTTATCCCTGAGTTTTTACCATCATCCCGAAATTTCACTCCGTGTTATTCCGGATGAACGCAGTGCAGGTTATTTTGCCTTGGGAATGGCCCAACGCTTAAAAGAACCGGTTGCTGTAGTATGTACATCGGGAACCGCTGCACTCAATTATGCACCTGCAGTTGCGGAAGCTTATTACCAGCGCATTCCACTCATGGTGCTTACTGCAGATCGTCCATTGGCTTGGGTAGATCAAGCGGACGGACAAACCATTCGCCAGCGTGATGTGTTTCAGAATTTTGTCCGAAAGAGTTTTGAAGTCGACGGCGATGCAAAATCTCCCGAAGAAATTTGGTATGTGGAACGACTGGCATCTGAAGCATTCGATAGCACACAATATCCTGGACATGGTCCGGTGCACATCAACGTTCCTTTGAGTGAGCCATTGTATGGTCGAAAAAAAGAATTACCGAAAGTCAAAGCCATTGAAACCCTCATTCCCGATTTTGTTTTAAGCGAAGAGCAATTGGTCGCTTTGAGTGAACGCTGGAATAAATCATCGCGAAAATTAATTCTTACCGGATTACTTGATCCGCATCCTGCATTGAATCAATTGTTGCATCAAATCGCTGAAGACCCTTCGGTGGCGGTGCTTACCGAGAGTACTTCCAATTTGCATGATGCCAAATTCAATCCCTGCATCGACCGTCTCATTACCACCATTACACCCGAAGAGGCTGAACATTTTCATCCTGAATTGCTTATCACACTTGGTGGTCCGGTGATTTCGAAAAAAATAAAAGCCTTCTTACGCAAATACGCTCCTAAAGAACATTGGCATATCGATCCTATCGATTTGCATGTGGATACGTTTCAATGCTTGACCCATAGCATTCCATTGTCACCGGTCAATTTCTTCCTGCAATTGTTTCCTGAAATGCAACACAAGCAAAGTGCATTTGCCAATACCTGGAAAGAAAAAGACAAAAAAACAGAAGCAGCGCACCATGCCTATATGGAAAACATTCAGCATTCGGATTTGAGTGTGTATGGTCCGATTTTAAATGCCATACCATCCGGAAGTCTGGTACACATGGGCAATTCAACTCCGGTACGTTATGTGCAATTGTACACCCAAAGAGCAGATCTGCATTTTTATTCCAACCGCGGAACCAGTGGTATAGATGGATCTACCAGTACTGCCGTGGGAGCATCGCATGCATCGGGACTTCCTACTACTTTGCTTTCCGGTGACATTAGTTTTTTCTATGATTCGAACGGATTATGGAACAATTACCTGCGTCCTGATTTGCGCATCATCGTCTTAAACAACGGTGGTGGCGGTATTTTCCGCATCATTGAGGGACCCGAACATCAAGATGAAATCGAAAAACTTTTTGAAACAAGACAATCCCTTTCGGTGGAACATTTATGTCATGCTTTTGGATTAAGCTATTTCCGCGCAGAAAACAAACTCGAACTCGAAGTTCAACTTAAGGAATTTTACACTAGTCAAAACACTAAGGCCTCCGTCTTGGAAGTATTTACGCCAACCCGCGAAAATCCTAAGGTTTTAAAAGACTATTTCGAAGCCCTGAAAAAGGCCTGAGTTTGTTATTTTTGCCCCGTGCATGGAAAATTTGGATAAGAAATTTTAACCTAATGCTTAAAACGCATTACCTGAAATAAAAAAAACAACCCAAGAACATATGAGAAACTGGACTAAAATAAAAGACTACGAAGAAATTAAATTTGATTTTTGCGATGGTGTGGCGAAAATATCCATTAACCGTCCGCGCTACCGCAATGCCTTCACGCCGCTTACCGTAATGGAAATGATTGATGCAATGAATTATTGTCGTGATGAAGCGAAAGTGGATGTGATTGTATTAACCGGAGAAGGCGATAAAGCATTTTGTTCCGGTGGCGACCAAAACGTTCGTGGACATGGCGGTTACGTTGGAGGAGATAAAATTCCCCGATTGAATGTACTCGATCTGCAAAAAATCATTCGCTCCATTCCAAAAGTGGTTATTGCCATGGTGAACGGATATGCCATTGGTGGCGGACATGTTTTGCATGTGGTTTGCGATCTTTCGATTGCTAGTGATAATGCAATTTTTGGTCAGACCGGTCCGCGCGTTGGATCTTTCGACGGTGGGTTTGGTGCCTCTTACCTTGCACGTTGTGTTGGTCAGAAAAAAGCTCGCGAAATTTGGTACCTCTGCGATCAATACAATGCGCAACAAGCTTTGGATATGGGCTTGGTAAATACCGTTGTTCCTTTCGAAAAATTGGAGGATGAAGTGATGCTTTGGGCCGGGAAAATCCGTGAAAAATCTCCTTTGGCCATTCGCATGTTGAAATCTTCGTTCAATGCCGAACTTGACGGTCAGACCGGTATTCAGGAGCTTGCAGGAAATGCCACCTTATTGTATTACCTGAGTGATGAAGCCAAAGAAGGTAAGAATGCGTATGTGGAGAAACGTAAACCTGACTTCAGCAAGTTTCCTAAATTCCCTTGATGCAGCATGAAAGCTGTATTGCCCTCGGTGTATTTCGGCAACATCCGGTATTTCCGTATCCTATCACAATCGGATGCGGTAGTACTGGATGTTGCGGAACACTTTGAAAAACAAACTTTCCGAAACCGTTGTGAAATCATGGCCGCCAACGGATCATTGGATTTGATTGTTCCGGTAAAAAAGGACATTCAACCCAAACGTGTCATGAAAGACCTTCGCATTTCCAATCAGGAAAACTGGCAAAGGCAACATTGGCGATCGTTGCAATCTGCCTACAAAGCGGCTCCGTATTTTGAATTCTACGAACATCATTTGCAATCCATTTTCGAAAAACGCTACGAATTTTTGCTCGACCTCAACATGGATTGTTTGCATCTCTGTATGCGTTTTCTTGAACTAAATTCACCTACGGAACTTAGCGCTGAATACCTGGCGGAATACGCGGATGCAAAAGATTACAGGGACTCATTCGATCCTAAAAAACCTGCTGAAGAAATTAATTTTTCACCCTACACTCAGGTTTTTGAAACAAAACACGGCTTTGTTCCGAATAAGTCTATCCTTGATTTGTTATTCAACACCGGACCGGAAGCTGTTTCTTATTTAGTATGACCTTATTTATTGCCGAAATTATTGGTGGATTGTTTATCGGATTTATCTGGTTAAACTATTTGCGTCAACTCGATTTATTCAACACCGAAAGCTGGAAATACCTGCTGCTCATTTTTGGCACCGGTATGTTAACTCCATTGTTCGTCCTTGCTGTTGGTCCATACGTTGATGCCATCGGTTTTCACTTGAATGGAAATTTTCTTAATGATTTTTTATACTCGGTTTTTGGCATTGGCTTTATTGAGGAAGTGGCAAAAATTTTACCCATGCTCATTGCCATGATGGTTTTTCGCGTTGCCGATGAACCCATCGATTATTTGATTTTCGCAAGTGCTTCGGCATTGGGATTTGCAACCACCGAGAACATCATGTACTTCCATGCCCACGGATCTGAAATCATGGTGAGTCGCGCCATATTGAGCGCTCTTGGTCACATGGTTGATACTTCCACTGTTGCTTATGCTTTTGTAGTCTTAAAATTCAGAAAAGAAAATCGTTTTCTTCTTTTCGGATTTTTTCTTTTGGCAGCCGCATTAATGCATGGCATTTACGATTTTTTCCTTATCAGCGATATCCTCGGCTCATTAGGACTTGTAGCTACCATTCTTGCCTATTTTGTGTTTATCGAAATATGGGCTACCATGAACAACAATGCGCTGAACAATTCTCCCCATTTTTCAAAACACCGCGTTTTTAATGGTCCAAAAATTCAAAAAGAACTCCTGATTTATTTTGGCATCCTGATCGCCTATCAATCCATCATCACCTTTTTCAAATTCGATTTAGGGACTGTTGCGGCAAATCTCTTACTCATCATCCTGATGAATTTATTTATCCTCATGGTAGTCTCCTTGCGCATCAGCAGAATGAAACTTGTTCCGGGAAGATGGAATAAAATCCGTATCAGATTTCCGTTCTCAATTCGTCCTGGCGCGGGAACACCGCTCATTCAGGTACATGGCGAATCATTCGAAGAGTTTGAAATCAATTCCTACATGGGAAAAGAATTTTTCATCATTCCTTTTTCGAGGAAATCGAAACTGAACCGAAAATACCGCGGATTCATGGAAGACAAATTGTTTTTGTACAACGATGAATCGTATTACAAAGTGAGGTTGGAACAACCCTTACCGCCACTTGCAGGATTCCAAAACGATGTGGTATTGCTTCGCGCAAGAATTCAAGGTGCAAAAACAACCTCCAAAGGAAATCCCATTTGTTTGTTTTTGCTCATGCACGAAAATCAGCAACCCGGAGCCATGACAAGGCTAAAAGATCTTGGTTTTGTTGAACAAGTGTATCTCGAAAAAATAGCTTCACAGTAATTTTAAAAAGTCCTCTCGACGATCGCGTGCAAGGTCAATTTGTTTTCCAGAATTCATTAAAATCGTTCCTCTCCCACTGCGGCTGAATACTTTCATGTGTTTGAGGTTGATGACAAAAGAACGATGCACCCTTACAAAATCGCTTTGTCCTTCCAACGCTTGTTCGAAATATTTCAGGTTTTTGGAAATGGTTTTTGATTTTCCATCCGTTAA
The DNA here is from genome assembly GCA_044360245.1 of Flavobacteriales bacterium. Taxonomy (GTDB): domain Bacteria; phylum Bacteroidota; class Bacteroidia; order Flavobacteriales_D; family UBA2798; genus UBA2798. Next base: position 13,047 of record JBIKKU010000015.1, read on the forward strand.
ACGAATGTGTACATAAGAACCATCCGCTTCCATAAATTCAATTTCATGCAGGTGTACAAATTCATATCCGCTTTGCACAGGCAAGGCAAGTTTCTGAATGGATTTTTCTTTTTTGAGATTGTCTCCAAGCGCACCTAGCCGATCGCGTAATTCTTTCTTTTCCGTTTTATTGCGAATTCTACCGATGGCATCTTTCAATTGCTCCTCATCAATGGGTTTAAGCAAATAATCCACTGCAGATAAACGAAAAGCTTTTAGTGCATAATCGTTATAAGCTGTAGTAAATACGATATCGTAATCCACCTCTTCACGCGGTAATTCTTCCAGGATTTGCAGTCCGGATTTCCCGGGCATTTCAATATCCAGGAAAACGACATCGGGTGTCATTTCCCGAATCAACTTCACACCCGCATCCAGGTGATCGGCCTCACCAACGATTTCTACATTTGCATCCAACTCTGCGAGCATGAGACGTAAAAGTTTTCGCGCCTGATCCGAATCATCCACCAATATGGCTTTTACCTTAGTCATGGTCAAATTGAGTTTTTAATTTTATTACTACCCTTGTCCCCGAAACTTCACCATGGGAAGTCACAATATCTTCCATACTTACCGAAAAATCTCCTGAATATTGTTTCTGCAACAATTCCATTCGTTTTTGTGTTCCATCCGAAGCAAATGACTGATGTCCTTTTCGCTCTTCATTTAAAGCAGCCGAAGCCTGCCTTCCTATGCCATTGTCTTCGATAAGGATTACCAGATTTTCTTCTTTCCGGCCAATATGCACGAGTAGTTTTTTCGGTCCTTGTTTATGCCTTAATCCGTGTTTAAACGCGTTTTCAATATAGGGCTGCACCAACATCGGCGGAATCATGGTGTCGTGTAAATCCACCGTTTCATCCACTTTTAATTCCGATACAAACTCATGTTGCATGAGCATTCCTTCCAGGGAAATGTAACGACGCAACAAATCCACTTCCTCTTCCAAACGAATATTTTTCCGTGAACTGTTGTCGAGCACATTGCGCACCAGCGAGGAAAAATCATTCAAATACGTCGTTGCACTTTTTTTATCGTTTTCGTAAATGAATCCTTTAATGGAATTCAACACATTGAAAATAAAATGCGGATTCATCTGCGCTTTTAATGCCGTTTGTTGCGACATGAGCAATTGGTTTTCCATTCGAACCCTGGCCAATTCATCGGCTTGTTTTCGGCGCAAATAAGAAACCCTCCAACGGAAAATGAAAAATGCCAATCCCAATGCAGTAGCAAAAATCAGGACATAAAACCACCAGCGTTGCCAAAAAGGAGGATGAACAAAACCACGAATGCTCACGGTGTTTTTAGAAGGTGTGCCTTTGGGAGAAATGGTACGCAATTGAATTTCGAATGCACCATCGGGAACGCTGGGAATCTCAATTTTGGCAATACTTCCCGGAAGGGTAAACCATGTACTATCGTGCGGTAAAATGCGGTAAGCATAAACAAATTGCTGATTATCGCGGTAAGAAAGTACTTCCGGAAAAATCAAAAGCGACTGATCGAAATGCATGTCGAGAAAAACATCGGGACCAAATTCCTGTTCTTCAATTTGCACGGATTTTACAAAAACAGACGCAGGAAAATCGGGTAAACGTTCACCATATAAAATCCGTTGCACGCCTTGATTGGTTGCAATCCATAAATGCAAACCATCAAAAAGAAAGGCTCTGATTTCATTCGAAACCAGACCATCCAATTTGGTCAAGGTACTCCATTCGGGTTGATCAATGTTGGAAATATACAATCCGTTGTTACTCGCAACCACCAATTCCTTATCGTGGATTTGCATTTTATATGCCGTAACATGCGTTGGCAATTCCAACCATATTTTTGCACGGTTGTTTTTTACCTCGTACACTATTCCGTCAAAACTCAGCGCAAAATAATGTCCTGTCGACACCATTGCCATGCTGTTGATTTGCTTTTCGGGAATAATCCTTTGCACACTATCGAAGGATCCTCCTTTCAAGGCATAAATGGCTATTCCCTTGTTCGTCGCTAAAACCAAGTGCTGCAAAACGGTATCCATAATGGCTTCACGTGTCCAATAGGGATCGATAATTTCAAAGTCATCCGACTTGTTGATGTCCTTGTAAAAACGCGTGCCTGCCGAACTCATCAGCAAATACCCGTTTGAAAAAGGAAGTATGGATTTCACAGGAATAAATTGTCCGGGAAGGGTTTGAATGCCTTTGTTTTTTAATGCAAATAAAAAATTGTTGATGCAGAACAACACATCTTTTTGCGTTGATCGGTAATAAAGCGATTGAATATCGGCCTGAATGGGAGCTTGGTGTACCTCCATTTGCAAGGTCTGTTTATTCAATACAGCCAATCGACCATCTGCGGTAGAAAAATAAATTTCGTTGGCTGATTGTTCTATTTTCTGAATGGGTGCAGATGTTCCTGAACGCGAATACAATTTCCATACACGGTGACGAACATAGGGTATGCGTAAAATTCCATTCGACAATGTCGAAACCCACCATTGACCTTGCTGATCGATTAACACATCCGAAACAGGTAAATGCGGAAACAAAACCTCTACCTTGTGTGTAGGGCGATGGTACACAATCAAACCGGTGTAAGAACCGATAAAATATTTACCGGCGGCATCGGAACGTGTAAAGGTGATTTTCCTTTCTTTCAACGCAGCATCTAAAGCAGGCTCATTTAAAAATTGCAAACGCCCCGAAGAAAAAATCATGGGAGGATTTTGCTGCATGCTCAATAACAAGGGATCTGAAGGTCCGGCCGAAAGCAACTGTTGTCCCGGAAAATCTTTGGTGTAACCTTCCGGACGAAGCGAATGAATGCCATCTTCCTTTAACAACCTCACGCCATAAGAAGCTAAAAACAATACGTTATTATTCTGAACATACACACTACTTACATGGGGAATGGAATCGGGCTTTCCGTTTCCATCGATGTCTTCGTAGGCAATTAATCGATCGGTTTTTTCATCGAAATGGTATAAACCATCTTTGGCACAAATCCACACTCCGTTTTCCGGATCTTGCTGCAATTGGGCAATACGCGAATCCCATGATTTATAGTGCACCAAGGAATCGCCCTGCACATAAAACAACTGTCCATTGAAACTGTAACAGTAAATTCTACCGGATGGCGAAAGTGTTAAACCCGAAAGTGCTCTGGAGTTTTGAAAAGAGGATTTGTATTGGATAAATCTGTTTCCGTTGTATCGGTACAAACCGGCATCCGTTCCCAACCAGATAAATCCCTGACGGTCCTGAAGCAATGAATATACCTCGTTGCTGGGAAGTCCTTGGTCGGTATTGAGCCAAATCCCGGCAGGGTCTTGGGCATGCGATACTGCGCATAAACTCAGGCAGGTCATCAGACAACTAAGAAATCGGAAGCATCGCATGGCTTAAAAATAAGAACAATTGGGCAATTGCCATGAATGGAACGATTTCCCAAAACCTTTTGATCTTTTATTTTTTGGAAGAAATAATTTTGAAAAAAAAGAATTTCATAAAATAACCAAAAATGGTCATACTCCTTTGATAAACAAACCCTTAAACCAAATATATTCGTTCTGCCAAACCAAGAAGTTCAGTTCATGGATCACATCGGAAACAACATCCGAAGAATCCGCGAGTCGAAAAACATTTGCATTCGCGAATTATCGGACCATCTGGGAATTTCTGAAAAACAATACCGACGTATTGAAAAAGGTGAAGTTCGTCCTGATCTGGAACGCATCTGCTCCATCGCCGATTATTTTCGTGTTTCCATTGATACGCTTGCAAGAAGAACCAATCCCGGTCATAATACGATTGACATTACCCAAATGTACGAACGTCTGGTTGAAAGTCAGGAAAGACAAATCCGTGCACTTGAAGCGCAAATCCGATTTTTATCCCATCCCAACGCGCATCCAACAGAGGAAAAAAAAGAGTAAATTGGAACAAATCGTTTCAAGGTGAATAATTCCAGAAGATCTTTTCTCCGCAATACCACACTCGCTTTAGGTGGCTTGGGTTTCATTCAATTACCGCAACTTGCCGAAGCAGCAACTACTTCTACACCTCCACCAATAACTTCAGGCCCGGATGATTTTTGGGAATGGGTGCGACAATCGTACACAGTTTCTTCGAACCTCATCAACCTGAACAATGGCGGTGTTAGTCCGCAACCCAAAGTTGTGCAGGAAGTTTTTGAACATTACAATCGCTACTCCAACGAAGCACCTTCATACTTTATGTGGCGTATTCTCGATCGCGGACGTGAAGATGTGCGTCGCGACCTGGCCTCTCTCTGTGGTGCCTTGCCCGAAGAAATTTCGATATGCCGCAACGCTACGGAGGCTTTGGATATAGCCATTTTCGGCATTGATTTGGAAAAAGGAGATGAAGTGATCGTCACCAATTACGATTATCCCAATATGCGTCACGCCTGGATGCAACGCGAAAAAAGAGAAGGCATAAAATTGGTGTGGATTGACATTCCGATTGGCGAGGACAACACGGAAAAAATTGTGCAATTGTTTGCCAATGCGGTAACGAAAAAAACGAAAGTCATTCACCTCACCCACCTCATCAATTGGACCGGTCATATTCTCCCTGCCAAAGAGATTTGCAAAATGGCCAAAGAAAAAAACATCCTTACTGTTTTGGATGCTGCACATTCTTTTGCGCATGTAAACGTTGATTTTCACGACATCGGTTGCGACTATGCCGGAACAAGTCTGCACAAATGGTTATGCGCACCATTCGGAACGGGAATGTTGTATGTAAAAAAAGAAAAAATCGCCGGCTTGTGGCCCATGATGCCCAACGATAAACCCCAGGGCGAGGACATCAAAAAATTTGAATCGCTCGGCACGCGTTCATTTCCTGCGGAGATGGCTGTTGGCAGAGCCATTGAATTTCACTTATCCATTGGCATGCAGCGCAAGGAAGAGCGTTTACGTTTTCTCAAAAACTATTGGGTGAACAAAGTCAAACATCATCCCAAAATCAAATTTTTCTCCCCGCTCAGCGATCACGCTTCCTGTGCCATTGCTACAGTGGGTATAGAAGGAAAAACACATGTGGAGATTGAGAATTTTTTGATCGATAAATTTCAGATCCATTGTGTTGCTATCGAATGGGAAAAAGTAAATGGCGTGCGCATCACACCGCATGTCTACACTTCCACGCGCGATTTGGATCGACTGGTAGAAGGGTTATTGGCTTGTGCAGGGTAATTAAATCTCCCCTGCCAAAATCAGTGCGAGAAGAATGATGATCACCAATACCAGGAACATATAAGGATTCTTGTACAAAGGCTGTTTCGGGCGTTTGGTGACATGGTCGTATTGATGACGCAAACGTCCAAAATCCTTGTACTTGAGGATATCCTCTTCACTGAGCGATTCAGGCTGACCTTTATGTAATTTGTATTTTTTCATTGCCTTTCTTTCAGGCGTTGCTGAAATTTTTCTTTAAGTTTTTCTACTGCGCGATACACTTTCATTTTCGCTGCAGGTTCTGCCAATCCTAAGATTCCGCCAATCTCCTGAAACGATAATTTCTGCATAAAACGCAATTCAATCAAGGTATTTAATTCCTCCGGCATTTCCGACAATACTTCCAATACCAATTCACCATTGCTTTCATTGTATTTCTCATCCATGTCTTCCATCAACATCATCGCTTCTGACTCCGTGATTTCCACATCAATTTCTTTTTTGGCGGCGCGGAAAAACATGTTCACTTCATTGATGGCAATGCGGTACAACCAGGAAGAAAAAGGATAACCGCGGTCCTTGTATTTGGAGAGATTGAGAATGGCTTTCAAAAAAACCGTCGAGGTTAAATCGCTGGTGAGTTCTTTGTTGCGTGTCTTGTTGTAAATGAATACAAAAATCGCACGGTAATACCTATCGTACAGCGGGGCAAAACGAGAAGGATCGAGCTGCGCAGCACGAATATGAGCGAGCTCGATCTCCCGGCTGTATGTGGTGTTGTTTGCGTGCATTTTTGCCTTGCTAAAGATACAATGCAGCAGGCATTCAAAAGGAACACCCGAATTTCATTTTTTTTCAAAAAAAATCCCGATTCCATCAAACGCAATGAAATCGAGATGTTCAGAAAATCAAACCATCAATAGCTGATCAAACTGGCTGTAACGCCATCGCTGGTCATTAATCCGGAGAAGGTGTGTCCTGCCTTTTTCGCCTGATCAATCAAATTCAAAATCATTTTATTCAAGCGATCGGCATCTAAGATAGGATGCGTGAGACGGTTGGTGGCAGTGAGTGATACGGTGGCAACTTCTTTAAAAGGAGAGGCGGGACGACTTTTTACGTATATGTCCACACCCTGCATGTTTACTGGTCTTCCCTTGGTGCGGTCATCAACGGTTGGTGTACCCGAAAAGCGAATTACGGATGCCATTTTTGCATCGGAAGTAATGATGGCCTGCACATTTTTCTTTCTGCCTTTGCGCAAAGCACGTTGCACCAAACGATCAATCGGACCGTCGATTCCTGTGATAACCCCAATGGCTCCAATACCGGTGTACGTGGAATTGTCGTAGGTTGTTTTTACCACCAACACTTTTTCGTAGGCAGCAACAGGTTCGCACATGATGAATACAGCAAGACCGGATTTGGTTTCCACAATAGCTTCGCGTGTTTGCGAATAACGGAAAGAGGAAAGTCCGGTAACAAGAATTAATGCAAGTAAAAATAAGCGGTTCATAGGTGAAGGTTTGTTTGAAATTACCCAATAATCGCACCAAAAAAAATGCAGTTGATCATAAAAATCCAATATCTAACGAAAAGCCTTATTTTTAGAGGGATGAAGACACGAATCAAAAGATGGTTCGGGAACTATTGGACCTGGAGGTGGATTGATTTTCGCTGCAGGTATTTCCCGGCTGCCCGTCACCGCGAAAAATTGCGCATTGAGCAAGAGGAACTTCAAAAACGAAAAGCGTTTTATAGAAGCTGTATACACGCAGGAGATTTGTGTTTTGATGTTGGCGCGAACATTGGCAATCGTGTTGCTCCCTTGTTGGAAATTGGTGCCAAAGTACTTGCTGTTGAACCGCAAAAAAGTTGTTACCGTTATTTGCGTCACCGTTTCGGAAACAACATCGTTCTTGAAACCCGCGGTCTTGGCGCAAAAGAAGGCGTTCTCACTTTTTATGTTTCGGATGCCACAACCATTTCATCTTTTTCGGATGAATGGATTGACAAAGCAAAAACCGGTAGATTTTCGGGTAACGAATGGCATAAAACAGAACAGATTGAAATGACCACCATGGATGTATTGATTGCAAAACATGGACTTCCGCATTTCGTAAAAATTGATGTTGAAGGTTTTGAAACTGAAGTTCTGAAAGGCCTGCACCATGCTATTCCGATGATTAGCATTGAATATACCGTACCCGAACAGACCGAGCAATTGTTAATGTGTCTTGATGTATTGCATGGTCTATCATCAGACTATCAATTCAATTATTCATCCGGTGAGAGCATGTCTTTTGCCCAAGAAAAATGGATGTCGTACGATGAAGCTAAAACTTTCTTTACCGGAGAATCATTTATCCAAACCGGCTTTGGCGATGTCTACGCACGAACCCAAAAGAAGTAGGAAGTAAGAAGAAGGAAGTAAAAAGTAAGAAGTTAGATAGGGTGCCTTCGAGAGCCTCAGGCACCGCAATAGTGTGTGATTTCCCTCTTCCCTAATTCCCTAGTACCCTTTTCCCCCATTACGCAGTAAAGCGAGAGCGGGCCTTCGAGAGCCTCAGGCACCGCAATAGTGCGTGATT
>JBIKKU010000198.1:0-6145 GCA_044360245.1 Flavobacteriales bacterium
TTTTCAATGGCAATAGCCACATTGTGCGAAAGCTGGCGCAACATGTTTACCTGGTAATCGGAATAGGCATTGAGCTCATAACTCTGCACGGTGATCACACCAATGATGTTCTCTTTCGAAAACAAAGGCAAGTAGATGATGGAAGCAGAAGTTTTTCCCGCAACCGGTTGCAAAATGGTTTTAACGTATTTCTTGTATTCATCGAAATGGTTGTTGATGACCACTTCGCGTTGGTTTTTAAAACACCAGGATGCAATACGGTCATCGTCGATGTGCATGACCACACCATCTAGTTTATCGCCCTTCTCAATGAATCCGGGGAAAACAAGCGCGCGTGTTTCAGGTTGAAAAATACCAATACCAAAACTTGCCGCATCCATCAGGGTGTTTACGTTTCGGTAAACTTTTTCGATGATGGTCTCAATAGAAAGCGATGAAGAAATATCTTTTGAAATCTGACCTAAGAGTCGGGTATTTTCATAGGCTTTGGTAATTTCTTCGGTACGCTCTTCCACACGCAACTCCAGACTTTCATAGAGCGAAGCATTTTCAAGTGAGTTCGCAATATAAACCGAGAGGTTTCGGACAATGTCCAAATGGTAATCGGAATAAGCGTTGGCCTGAAAACTTTGCACCGACAATACGCCCATGGTTTTGTATCGGCTTACCAAGGGAATGTAAATCAATGAAACCGGATTTTCTCCTTCTACCGGAGGAACATCTGTTTTTACATACTTGGAATATTCTTCCATCCAGTTGTTGATGACAAACTCACGGTTCTCTTTAAAACAACGGGAAGCGATACGGTCCTGGTCGAGCAGGAAAGAAAATGGAGGAAGTTTTTCTCCGTTTTCCATCACGCATGGATGGTACAAGTCGTTGTGTTCCGGACGATAAATCCCAATACCAAATGCAGCGGCATCCATCAGTTTATCGATGCGATGATAAACACGTTGAATGATTTCGTTGATGTCGAGCGTAGAGGAAATTTCTTTTCCGATTTCACTCAATAAGCGGGTGTTCTCATAACTGCGCTCAACTTCTTCTTTTTTCTTCACTACTTCCATGGTGCGCTCCATGACTTTCTCTTCGAGGTTTTCGTAGAGCGAGGCATTTTCTAGGGCAATGGCTGTATAGGTTCCGAGTGTTTTGAGGATGTCGATGTGGTAATTGCTGTAGGCAAATTTTTTGAAGCTTTGCACGGTGATTACGCCAATCACTTTTTCACCGATCATCATCGGATAAAAAATAAGCGAGTGCGGCATTTCACCGGTTGGCACTACAATTTTACTCGTGTATTTATGGTATTCGTTTTGGTTGTCGTTCAGAAAAATTACTTGTCGGTTTTTCACGCACCAAACGGAATAATTATCGTCGTTGGCCATAGAAACCGCAAAGGGTGCAGTATCCTGAATACCTTTTTCAATTTCGAATTTGTATTCGATTTCCTGGCGGTCGTGATGGTAAATGCGCACACCAAAACATTCAGCAGGCATCAACTTGTTCACGTTGTCGTACAACATGCGAAAAATCTTATCCAACTGTAGATTTGATGTAATCTGTTGTCCGATCTCACTCAGCAATTGCGTATTGTAATAAGATCGTTCAATCTCTTCTTTCTGGCGAAGTATTTCTTGCGAACGTTCTTCTACGATTTGTTCCAATCTACCGTACATCCCCGCATTTTGCAATGCAATGGCCGCATATACACCAAGATTCCGCAACAGGTTCAGATGGTATTCGGTATAAACGTTTTTGTTGAAGCTTTGAACGGTAATAACTCCAACTTTTTTATTGTCGAGTTTTAAAGGCAGGTAGATGATCGATTCAACCGGACGTCCTGCCACGGGAGCACTTTGTTTTCCGGTGTATTGCGCTACTTCTTCGTTGCTTCCGATGAGGATTTCTTTTGCCTGACTGTAACATACCGAAGCCAATCGGTAAGGGTCATCGGCACGGTAGGTAACGCTTTCAAAAATTTCTCCGTCTTCAATATAACCGGGGAAGGTGAGCGTATTGTTTCCATCATCCGAAACACCAATACCAAATCCACTTACTTCCATGATTTCACTCAGGTGCTCGTAAACGGTTTTGTTGATGCTTTCCACAGAGAGCAAAGAAGTAATTTCCTGTCCCATTTCACTCAGCAAAATCACATCGTGCGAAACGGATTGCAACTCTTTGTTTTTTTCCTCGAGTAATTTTTTTTCTGCTTCAACGCTTTCCATGCGGAATTGCATTTCGATGGTGCGTTGCTTTTGGGTATTCTTTTTACTGTTGGCTTGTTCCTGATAGGTATAGTGCTTGCGCAGGTGTTCGGCAAATAATTTTACATCTCCTGTTTTCTCGTACAATTCCGAAAAACACAAATGGACTTTTGCCAAGGTAGCAGGCGATTCAAGCTCTTCTCCGAGTTGGGCTGCATCTTCGAGATAACACACTGCCGACTCCAGTTTACCTATGCCTAACCATGCATTGGCAATGTGTAAAAAACTCTCTGCGATTCCGGCTTTAAAACCAATCTTGCGTCGGATGCGCAAACTTTCTTCGTAACATGCCAATCCGCTTTCCGGATCATTTTTGCGCAAATAAACTTCTCCTAATCCATCGAGTGCATAAGAAATCATGAATTCGAATCCGATTTCCAGTCCGATTTTATGCGCTCTGCTTTTGTATTCGAACGCTTTGTCGGTATCGTCCAAATTCAAATACGCATCGCCTATTCCATCGAGAATTTTTGCTTCAATTTGTTTATCACCTCCGCGGCGCGCATAATCCAAGGCTTCGGTTAGTGCTTCAATGGATTTATGATTTTCCTGTGTGGTATAATACACCGTACCAATTCCATTGAGCGCATTGGCAATATCATTCACTTCACCACTTTCTTTGGCCTTTTGCAGGGAATCCAAACAATAACGAAGTGCGTTGTCGTAATCGGACAAATAATAAAACGTGCAAAACAAATGATACAGCACGCGAGCTTCCAACAAAGGAAGAGCAAGCAGATTGGCCTTTTTCTGCGCTTCCAGCAAATATTTTACGGAAGATTCGTATTCACCAATCCAAACATGACAAGCTCCCAAAGCTGCCAAAGCATGTGCTTCACCTTCTGCAAAGTGTTGCATTTTTGAAAGCTGCAGCGCTTCATTGGCAAGCTCAATACCACGCAAAGGCTCAGAGCGGTTGATGCGCCATGCCTCACTGTTGAGGGAATGAATGCGTAATTGCTGCGGCGATAAAACCGGAGTTTCTTGTTGGCGGGGTTCCATGGTGTGATAACCCTGTAATATCCATAAAATATGGCAAATCCACAAACATCTGCAGGGTGAAATTTGTGTGATGAAATTGTTTCGGATGAACTAACTTTGCAGCATGGATTTAGAACTCGAAGCCAAATACCAGAACGTGTTGCAACAACTCAAGCAGGACCTCGGCGAAAAACCCGATATGAATGCGGTAATATTTCTGATTGGTGTGCAGGAATTGGGAAAAGGATACATGGAATTCAGCAAACAACAAAAGCTGGAACTCATGCACATCGCGGTTTGTCGCTTACTTGAGCCTTATGGTTTTTACCAATTCGACGGGAACGACAACGAAGGATGGCCACACTATATCAACATAAAAAAACTGCCGTCCTTGGATGAACGGCAGCAGCAAAACCTGATGAAACAGGCAATCGTTGATTATTTTACTGAATAGCGATCGTTGCTTCGCTGTTTTCTTCTTCTTCAACTTTAATAATTCCTTCGCCAACCAATCCGGCTTTGGAAGCTTCAACCTCCAATACAGCAAAACCGGCAGAACCGCGCTTGTAAAGGTCGTTGAAATTAAACACCGCATTTCCATTGGCATCGGTGGTTGTTTCGCGATCGATGACACCTGAGTTGTAGCCGTAGGAATCATATCCCACAACATGCACCAAAGCTCCGGGAACCGCAACTCCGGAAGCATCCACCACCTTAATGGTAGCAATGGTATCGCCTTGTTTCCCGCAGGAAGTTAGGCCAAATGAAATGGCAACAGCCAGAGTCGATAAAAGGAAAAACTTACGCATAGGTCCTGTTTTTTGTACTTTCGTATCAGGTATACCTTCAAATATAAGGAGAAATCCATTATGAAGCAAGTTATTCACAGTTGTTTATTTCTTACCGCGCTGGTAATCAGCTCCTTTGTGCTTAAACAAGAAGAGCCGAAGGCCCTAAAAGTGCGTATCGACACCCCTTACGGGCCGATCATTGGCGTTTTGTACAACGATACACCCTTGCATCGCGACAATTTTGCCAAAAACATCAAAGACTCCGTTTACAAAGATTTACTCTTTCATAGAGTGATTAAAGATTTTATGATTCAAGGAGGAGATCCCGATTCACGCAACGCAAAAGCAGGTGACGTATTGGGCAATGGCGGATTGAAATACACCGTGCCGGCAGAATTTACACCAAAACATTTTCATAAACGCGGAGCCATTTGTGCAGCGCGAACAGGAGATCAGGAAAACCCTAAAAAAGCATCTTCCTCTACACAATTTTATATTGTGCAAGGAAAAGTTTTTTCGCAAGGCGATCTGGACATGTTCGAGCAACGTTACAACCAGGGAACCAAAAACAATATTTTCAGTGCATTGCTGAGTTTTCCGGAATTCAAAGCAGAACGCGACAGTGTGAACAAGGCCCGTCAGCGCAACGACCGCGCAGCGATTCAACGTGTGTACAAAAAATTGGAACCGGAAATAGAAAAAGAATTTGCGAAAATGACCGCATTCAAATTTTCCGCAGCACAGCGCAATGCCTATACTACTGTTGGAGGAGCTCCACATTTGGATGGTGCCTATACTGTTTTCGGAGAAGTAATTTCGGGAATGGAATATGTAGATTCCATCGCCAAACAACAAGTCGACGGAAATGCGCGTCCGTTTAAAGACATCAAAATGAACATCACCCTGATCAACGAATAACATGAAAGAACAAATTGCTTCCCTGCTTCAGGAAATTGAAACGCTTACGGCTGCAGATGCCAATGAAGCGGAAAATCACCGCATCCGTTTACTTGGAAGAAAAGGCATCATTACCCAACTGTTTGAAGATTTCAAAAATGTGGCTCCGGATCAAAAACGTGAACTCGGAAAACCGCTTAACGAATTAAAAAATAAAGCCACCGAAAAAATTGAAGCACTCAAGGAAGCTACAGCGGGATCGTCAAGCAATCAGGAACAACTCGATTTAAGTCGCCCTGCAGAAAACACGCAACTCGGCGCACGTCATCCGCTTTCTTTGGTGAAAAATGAAATCTCCGAAATCTTTGCACGCATCGGATTTGTCATTGCCGACGGTCCGGAAATTGAAGACGACTGGCACAATTTCGGTGCCTTGAATTTTCCTGAAAACCATCCTGCGCGCGACATGCAAGACACCTTCTTCATCGAAAACGGAGAACGGAACATTGCATTGCGTACGCATACATCATCCGTGCAGGTGCGCATCATGGAAACCACCAAGCCGCCCATTCGCATGATCATGCCAGGACGTGTTTACCGCAACGAGGCCATCTCTGCACGTGCACATTGTTTCTTCCATCAGGTAGAAGGATTGTATATAGATGAAAACGTATCCTTTGCCGATTTAAAACAAACGCTGTTGTATTTCGCACAGGAAATGTTTGGCGAGAAAACAAAAATCCGTTTGCGTCCATCTTATTTTCCATTTACCGAACCAAGCGCAGAAATGGATGTGTCGTGCTCGCTCTGCAATGGCGAAGGCTGTAATGTTTGCAAATACAGTGGCTGGCTCGAAATCATGGGTTGCGGAATGGTCGATCCGAACGTACTTGAAAACTGCGGCATCGACTCGAAAAAATACAGTGGCTTTGCATTTGGAATGGGTGTAGAACGTATTACCCAATTGAAATACCAGGTAAAAGATTTACGCTTGTATTCCGAAAACGACGTGCGCTTCTTGAAACAATTTACATCTGTACTTTGATGTATTTGTTTTTTGAAAACACGATTATCGGTAGTATTGATCCGGATGAATCTGATCCTCCAATGGGAAGCGGTTATTTTACCTTTGCCGAAAATGTAGCAGAAACGCTTCGTGCTTTTTTAGTGTTCACCCACCGCGAATTTGAATTGCCCGAAAGCAGTGCT
>JBIKKU010000200.1:0-6121 GCA_044360245.1 Flavobacteriales bacterium
AGGACTATTTCTGTTTACATCCAAAAAAATGAAAGGGTAATGAACCGCTACTTTGTTCTTCTGATCCATTTGGTGTATTGGTCCCTGCATCTTTTGTTGTTATTGCTCATTTTTGCTTTGGTAGCCGGAGCATCACAACATCAGCAAAACACTGCACATTTTTTCAGATTATGGACCCTTGTTTCCATTTCATTTGCGATTATTCCGGGACTCATTACCTTTTACGCTTCCTATTTTTTTCTTTTCGATCGCTATTTCAAACCCGGAAAAATCAGGGCATTGTTTGGCATAGGAATTCTTGTTTTGTTTGCCAGCATAATTACAGGATTGGTTTGTGGTCATTTTATTTTTGACCGGCAAGTGCTATCCTCTCAAAACCCGGAGGTTCTTCTTTCACAATCGCTGCTTATCGGTTTTATTGCATTTATCAATGGAAGCATAGGCTTGATGATTCGAGGCTTTGTGAGTTCTTACATCTACATCCGCAAAAGTGATCAGCTCTTGCAGAAGAATAAACAAATGGAATTGGAACTAATAAAATCGCAACTTGATCCGCATTTTCTATTTAACACCATCAACAACATCGACACACTTATTGCTGCAGACCCTGAAAAAGCATCACGCTACCTGAACGAATTATCTTCCATTTTAAGGGTTGTGCTTTATTCCAACAAAGAAGAAAAAGTAAGTCTCGAAAAAGAATGCCTCACCATTCAGAAATATGTCGACTTGCAACGGATAAGGTATCAAAATCCAAAGCATTCTAAATTGGACATTGAACTGGAACATCCGGATTACCTTATTTACCCGATGGTTCTGCTTCCTTTTATTGAAAATGCATTCAAACATTGTTCCGACAAAAAATCTGACCAAGCCATTTTAATCTCCATTCGCGAATCTTCAGGAATCCTTCATTTTGTATGCAGCAATAGATTCAACTCCCAAAACATTTCGTCTATTACTGAAGGAGGGATAGGCGACAATCTTGCCAAAAAAAGGTTGGTGCTTTTGTATGGTAAAGACTGCAATTTGCATGTCAGCAAAACAGAAACGCATTACGAATTCCATTTAACCATACGCTTGTGATGCGTTGTGTCATTATAGAAGACGAGCCACTTGCACGTCACAGATTGCGCGGATATATTGTCAAAAGCGAAAAGCATGAATTGGTGGCAGAATTTGAATCGGTAGAACAATTTCTGAATGAAAGTCAGACTTTGAAATACGATATCTTGTTTCTCGATATTCAACTCGGGGGTAAAACCGGCATTGCATTGCTCGAAGAACATTCGATAATATGTCCGGTTATTCTTACCACCGCTCATCATGAATTCGCACTTAAAGCATTCGATTTACATGTTTGCGACTACCTGTTAAAACCATTCACTTTGGAACGTTTTCAGCAGGCCTTGCAAAAAGCAAAACATCCTTTACCTAAAGCTGACCATATTTTTATTCGGTCAGAACACCGTTTGGAAAAAATAAAATTCAAGGACTTGCTGTATATCGAAGGCATGCGCGATTACAGGTGTTTCCACACCACGCAGGGACGAATCCTCACATTACAGACTTTCACTGAACTTGAAAAACTATTGCCTGAAAATAAAATCCGAAGGATCCATAAATCGTTTATGGTGAATTTGGAAAAAATTGATCGCATCGAAAAAGACACCTTGGTTATTGGTCTAGTTCAAATTCCTGTTTCACGCTCCTACCGCGAAGTACTGCAGGACCTTATCAAACTCAAAAAAGATTAAGGGATTTGCTGCATCAAGAGAAAAATCTCTTCGGGATTTAAATAAAATTTCTTTTTGGATTCTTTGTACTGATCGGGTAAATCAGGATTATTTTTCAGCTGCATCGCGAAATCATAGCATTGCCAACCAAATCCTCTTGCAATAGCTACTGAATCGGTAGCTCTTTCAAAAACACTTTTAAACTCATCATTACCATACTTCACCGCATCTTTCATCAAACCTCCTCTTCCAATCTCGAGGTAATGTAAAAAGTGCGCCAATTCATGCGCAAAAATTCCGATTTGTGCATTTAAACTAAACGCATCAACCAAAGGCGCATCTGCTCTTTGCGCAGCATTGACAAAGACTTTATATTTTCGTTTTGCTGCAACACGAAACAAAGCACTACCAAAACCGGGACGTGCAGCCATGGTTGATTTTATTTTTCTCTCCACAATTTGAATTTGGCAAGGAATCAGTTCAGGATAGCCGGAAAGTGCTGTATAAAAAGCATCATGGAATTTTGGAGGAACATGCTTGTTCGCGCCACACAAGGCACTGAGCGAATCTGCAATGGTTTGTGCTTGTTTGGGTGAAATCATTTCCGGAAATTTCACAGCATATCCGCTACCACTTCCGACACACAAAAACAGGATGAGCACAAATTTCACTTGCGAGATGGTTTTTTCCTAAATTTAACCCAATTCAGATTGCTATGAAAATTTCTTTGCTCGGCTTCCTCTTTCTTTCATTCAGTTTTTTTGCCAAGGCTCAACAACAGGACTCTGTTGTCATCAAGCGCTTGTTCGATTTATCTCTTACCAACGGCGAATCGTATGAAAATCTGCGTGTTTTATGCAAAACCATTGGTCACCGTTTAAGTGGCTCGCCCCAAGCTGCAAAAGCTGTTGTCTGGGGAAAAAAAGTAATGGAAAACGCGGGCTTTGATAAAGTTTATCTCCAGGAAGTCATGGTACCACATTGGGTTCGTGGCACAAAAGAGGCTGCTGCACTCACCCTGATGAACAACCCAAAAACCAAAGACGGAATGCCTGTTACACAGAAAATGAAAATCTCTGTATTGGGTGGTTCAGTCGGCACGAATGGAATTACTACCGGAGAAGTAATTGAAGTAAAAGATTTGGCAGAACTCGATCAACTTGGAGAAGCCAACATCAAAGGAAAAATCGTGTTTTACAATCGCCCCTTTGATCCCACGTACATTCAAACTTTTAAAGCATACGGACATTGTGTTGACCAACGTGTAGATGGTGCTTCAAAAGCAGCAAAGTATGGCGCAAAAGGAGTTATCATTCGAAGTATGGCGCACGGACATGGCGATCATCCGCATACAGGTTCGGTGCGTTATACCGATTCACTTCCTAAAATTCCCGCGGCTGCGATAAGTACGGTGAGTGCAGATTTAATCGCTGATGAATTGGCAAAAGGCCGAAAAGTTTTTTTCAGTATGGAATTCGATTGTCAGCTTTTACCTGATGTTCTTTCCTACAATGTGATTGGAGAAATGAAAGGAAGCGTTTATCCTGATCAAGTCATAAGCGTTGGCGGCCACCTTGATTCATGGGACATTGGAGAAGGTGCGCACGATGATGGAGCAGGCTGCGTTCAAAGTATGGAAGCTTTGCGCATGTTGAAAGTTCTGGGTGTTAAACCACGTCACACCTTACGCGCTGTTTTATTTATGAACGAAGAAAACGGATTAAGAGGCGGAAAAAAATATGCTGAACTCGCTTCCGCATCGGGCGAAAAACATGTTGCTGCTTTGGAAAGCGATCGCGGCGGATTTGTTCCGAGAGGATTTTCCATTGAGGGTTCTGCTGCTCAAGTGAAGTGGCTTGAATCACTTTCACCTTTACTCAAATCGTATGATCTGCATTATTTTGAAGAAGGCGGAACCGGTGCAGATATTTCTCCATTAAAAAAATACTTCCCCGACATTGTATTGTTCGGATTCGTTCCTGATTCACAGCGTTATTTCGATCATCATCATGCTGAAACGGATGTTTTTGAAAACGTGAATAAACGTGAATTGGAGTTAGGAGCAGCATCCATGGCGGCTTTGGTGTATCTCATTGACTATCATTTACTGAAGTAATCTTAACATGCTTTTCTCAGAAAATGCTTTGATAAGTACAAGTGTATATTTACCTTAAAGACCACAAAAACCGGAACCACACTTGTCACCCATCAACTACACTCCGCAATACCAGACGGATACAACTCGTGTTTGGATAAAAGAAGACATTCTTTTCGTCACGTATTTATCCAACGCCGAAATCAACATCGACACCAAAAAGGAATTACACCGCAAATACACCGAACTGCTTCAATTCGGTAGTTTACCTATGCTTTTGCGTTTGGAAGATGGTGTTACCATTACTAAAGAAGCAAGGGAGTTTTCTCGAAAAATTGAAGACAAGCAACCTTTTTCTGCTTGTGCTGTTTTGGTAAATAGTTTAGCCTATAAAATCCTCGCCAATTTTTACGCACGATTTTACCGTCCCAAAAAACCATTTCGTGTCTTCGATAAGGAGAACGAAGCTATTGAATGGTTGCAACAATTTATTCCTGAAAACTCAGGGAATATAACCACACCATGATTTCAAAAACACAACTTTTGTTTTTGGCATTGGTTACCATCATTGCATTTCCTCTTCTTGGATTGTTGATTTATTCCCTCTTTAGCAATGATCCATGGCAACTTCGATTTATCTCCACCGATCCTGTTTCCATTCAAATTTTGGTTGGTACTTGCAGCGGATTGTTTTTTGCATTAATCGGATTTGAGTTGATTAGTTTACCCTTTATGGATCATCTGATTCGAAAATACGGGAATCCCATTGCCGGATTAAAGCTCAATCACCTTGAAATTATTTTCATTTCGTTCTGCGCAGGTTTTGGTGAAGAATTATTGTTTCGTGCTTTTCTTCAACCCTTTGCTGGAATTTGGATAACGGCATTTTTCTTTATTGCCATTCACGGCTATTTAAATCCATTTGATTGGAGAGTGAGCCTCTACGGAATTTTTATGGTTTTTTGTATCGCCTTTATGGGCTGGTTATTCGAAACCTCCGGATGGTTATCTGCCAGTGTAATGCACATGGTCATTGACTGGTACCTCCTTTATAGACTCAGCAATTTGCGTTACGCCATTGCAATGCACGCCGAAGAGGAATCGTTTTGATTTATTAGCTTCCATTAACAGACCTTTAACAATTTCCCGGTTTCCATACCTGTAACTTGGTCACAACTTTCCGTTATGGAAGTTTGAAACCAGGACCCATGAAACAAGCCTACATCATTTTCTCTTTCATGCTTGCTGCATGGATTGTTCCAACTTCTTTGTTTGCACAAGAACCTTCGAAACCGGCCGCAGAAACCGACACCAATACCTACATGCGTGTATTTGTTGATTGCGAAGAGTGCGACATGGACAATCTGAAACAAGATTTTTCCTCTGTAAATTATGTAAGAGATCGGAAATTATCGAATGTTCATGTTCAAGTTTCCAGCTTGCCAAATGGTTCCGGAGGAAAACAATATACCTTTTGTTTTTTCGGCTACCAGGAATTTGAAGGCATGAACGATACACTTACCGCACACCTGGCACCCAACAGCACTGTGGATGAGCAAAGGGATCTGTTGAATCAATACATTCAATTGGGTTTATTCAGGTACATGATAAAAACCCCACTTTGTAAAAACCTGAACGTAAGTTGTACCAATATCGAAACCACGCAAAATGACACGGTAAAAGACAAATGGAATTATTGGGTTTATTCCGTGGAAGGCTCGGGATGGATGAATGGACAATCGATTGTAAAAAACTACAACCTCTACGGACAAAGCACTGCCAAACGCATCACCACTGAAGGAAAAACAGAATTTTACGCCGGAATCAATTTCAATAAAAATGTATTTGAAATAGACGATACCACCACCATTATCGGGAAAACCGAAACACGTTGGTTGGAAGGAAGACATGTATGGAGTTTAAATCAACATTGGAGTGCCGGACTCGGAGCAAGTTATTATGCATCCATTTTCGAAAACATCAGCCACTCCATTTCGGGTGGTCCGGCTCTGGAATACAACATTTATCCCTACAGCGAATCCTCAACGCGAATGATCTACTTCACCTATAACTTTAAACCCACTTACCGAAAATACCACCAAACCACAATTCTTTTCCGCGATGAACAGTATTTGATGAACCAGTCCCTTTCCTTTAGTACACGGCTGATTAAACCCTGGGGGCAGCTCAACAGCACGCTTTCCTTCTCGCACATGTTGCACGATTTCTCCATCAATTCCACTTCCTGCTACCTGAATGCGCAGTTCAGACTATTCAAGGGCTTAAACCT